>JAISCT010000063.1 GCA_031265355.1 Oscillospiraceae bacterium
ATGCTGTTTTATGCGACACAGGCGATCGCGCGGGAGACGGGGACTGGGACGAAATTTGAAAATCTGCCCAGAGTGACGGTGATCTCACTGGCGGATTTCGATGTCCGTAAGGAGAGCGAGGACATCCACCAGCCGATTTCAGTGCGGTGGGAGAAGGACCCGCAGACCCGCGCGACGGATTTGATCGACCTGCATGTCATCGAGCTGAAAAAGGCTCGGAGACGGCTGAAGACGTTGACGGAGGCATTGAAAGCGGGAGATGGAATAATTTGGCAAAAACTGACTGAGAAAATGTGTCCTCAAAGGGAGAGCCCCCGCCTGGATAGGCGGGGGCTCTCCCTTTGGTTGTGCCTTTTATCATGCGCTCACTCCGCGGCAAGCTGACAGGGACAAAGTACGGCTGCGGCGGTTCGCGAAACACCCCCATGATTTTAACTAGGGATACGGCGGGACACCCCTTTATTACAAAAACGGTGCTTTTTGCCGTTTTTGATAAGGCATACCTTTTTGAAAACATACTATAGTCGCTAATATTCCTATTATATTGCACATAATTTGCAATGTCAATAGCTAGATACAATGTTTTTTCGGATGTTTCTACCAAATCAGACATGTCAAATTTCCAAAAATGACAATTTCAAAAAGGTATAGCATAGCAAGTTGTGCAGGAAGCGCTGAAAGAGTTGCGGCCCAATGGGTTCCGCGTGGGGGTGCGCCCGGAAGCGGAGTGGCCGCCTTTGTGTGCAGAGGCAGCGGCCGGCGGGGCCGCTAAGCCTCCCCGTAAAAAGGAGGTGTCCTCGCATGAGAAGACCTTAATCCGAAGCACTCGCGCCGCTCTTTGCGCGAGTGCTTCCGCCAGGGTGTGGGGCGGACGTCTGGCCCCGCATACGGTTCAAAGTCCTGCGGCCTTTTGGGCGGTCATACATCCGCTTGACGCCGTCTTGTGGTGCGCGTCCGGTGTCCAAATGGAAAGGAGAAAATCATGAAAAAATTCTGTTCGTTGTTTGTTTGCGTGATGTTGTTCGTCACATGCTCGGTGAGTTCCTTGGCGAGCGGCGGGAATCCGTTCACCGACGCTTTTTCCGTGCAGTACAACCCGATGACCGACGCAGTGGTGTCTGAAAAACTCAATGCCGTGCCCCTCGCGCCCGAGGGCGGCGGCGTATTGCCGCAGCTTTCCGGGCGGACGTATAAAATCACGAACGAGCAAGGCCTGGAACTTGAACTCGTGTTCGCCGCGCAAGGCGCGGGCGTTTCACTTTCCGCCAATTTGCCGCCGGTGCCTTTTTTTGAAACCGAATTCAGGCAGGAAACGTTCGAATCGGAGTACGCCGGGCTCGCGGCGGGCGACTTCGTGCTTGTAGGATTTCGCAAGCCCGACACTGCGAGGGCTTGGGCCGTCGTTTTGAATCTAAAGAGTGGCCTCGCGGCTGCCTACGAAGTGTTTTTCGCGGAAAACGAATGGGGTACACCCGCGCGCGAAGCGCAGCGGAATGTGTATCTGGGTAAAGCCGAGGGCGTCGGATCTTCCGCGCAAGAGCCGTCGGCCACGAACCGCTTGACCGGGAAAGCGATTCTGTGGAAAAACGATCTGGGCAGTTTCTACACAAACTACGGTACGCGCTCGTGGTCCGCTTTCTACCCGCTCGGGCAGCCGGAGGGCCTGGCCGGCTCTTGGACGGCGCCGTCCGATTATTTGGACTTCCATGACGCGCGCCACTTCTTGTACTCCCGCACGGAAACCTACTACTCCGGCGCGACGCTGGTCGAGCTGCTCGACATGCATCTCGTGCGGCAGATCGGCCTTAAAATCGGCTTCGACGCAGCTGACAAGCTGGCGTTTACGCTGTACAGCGGGACAGGCGAAATCCTGGGTTCATACGCGGCCTACGGCGGGTTCGCTACGGACGAGTTAGTGGGCAACCCAGCTTTCCGCTTTGGCTATCGGCCAAACAGCGAAAAGCTGGAAAAAGATGAAGTCACTGAAATTATAAAAGCCGAAGGTTCTTGGACCGGCGCGTTTGGGGGCGCCGGCAAAGAAGAAAAGATGTATCCTCTATCGGACAAACTCAATGGCAAGTCGTTCTCGCTTGCGTTTGACGATGGCCTCACGCTGGAGTATCAGATCGCGGGCACAAACGAGCTGACATTCCGCGAGAGGGGCGTGCAGGATTGGAAGACCGTGCGCTACGAAGCCTTTGAGGTCGACGCCAATCTGATCTTCTTTACGCATGCGATTGACGATGCGATTGGTGATGTGATTGATGGTGCGACTGGTGATGAGATTGATGACTTCCCGGACAAGATCTACTTGAACGTCGTCGATTTCGACAACGGACTCGCCACCTGCATGAATTCGGAGATCCTCGTGGACGAAGTGACCCCGCGCATGTGCATCCCCTCGTTCCATTTCGGCGTCATCAACATCGCTGGCGGCGTAACACCTGTTTCACAGCGCCACGGTTTCTCTGAAGGCCTGCTGGGCAGCTCGTTCACATGGACGTACAACGACTTCATGGTTTCGCAGCATTATTACGCCACGCCCGACTCGCTGTATTATGGGATCATAATGGACGGCGAAACGGTGCTGATGTGGAGCTGCGACGCTTGGTATGTGAAATTCCGCGAAAACGTCTACCTCATCAGTTGGCTGGAGTCGTTCGGTTCGGGTCAGAACGATACCAAGATCTTCAACCTGAACACGCTGCACGACGCCGGCGTTTGCTACGGCATCCCCGACCCCGGTCAACCTGGCGAAGAGGTATTTGAATACAACACATTCGGTTCGGAGGCGCGCCACGCCGGCACCGTCGACGTATCTTCGATTTATGGGAAGAGCGTGACATACGAGTCAAACGGCGGTACAGGGACCCTTGTTACAGACAGTGCGTTGTACGCGCCCGGCGTGTCCGTCACCGTGAAAGGCGTTGGAGACGTCACAAGAGCAGGCTACACCTTCGCGGGCTGGAACACGGCGGCAAACGGCTCGGGCATCGTTTATCGCCCGGGGGAGGCCTTCATCATCGATGCGGACACGACCCTGTACGCCCAGTGGACGCGGGTCGCCACCGGCGGCGGTAGCATCAGCGGCGGCAGCTCGGTTGCCACCTATTGGGAGCCGCCCGACGAGATCACGACGACTCCCAACGAGACGCCGTTCACGGACGCCGCCGGGCACTGGGGCTATGAAGACATCAAGTATGCCTACGAGGCCGGCTGGCTGAACGGCACCTCCGCGAACAAATTCTCGCCGGACATCCGAATCGAGCGCGGCATGATCGTCACGGCGCTGTGGTGGCTCGCAGGGTCCCCTGCCCCCACGGCGCTAGCGCCGTTTGACGATGTGGAGGCGGGCGCCTATTACGCGCAGGCGGTGGCCTGGGCGGCGGAGCACGACATTGTGAACGGCGTGGGCGGCGGCCTGTTTGCGCCGCTGCGTCAGGTGACGCGTGAGCAGGTGGCCACGATCCTCTATCGGTACGCGCAGTACAGGCAGTACGACGTGAGCGCGCAGGGCAGCCTGAACCGGTTCCCGGACGCCGCGTCCATCTCCGGTTACGAGGACGCCCGCGCGTCCGCCGCGTGGGCCGTGGGCGCGGAGCTGCTCCGCGGCCGCGCGAGCGGCGCACTGGACCCGCTCGGCACCGCCACCCGCGCCGAACTGGCCGCCCTCCTGCACCGTTTCCACCTCTCCTTCGCCACTCCGGCGGCTGGGGAGTAAGGTTATTTGTATTGTAAAGTGAGTTCTTCGCGAACCCGGCGACAGTCAAAAGGAATCCCCCGCCACTTGGGCGGGGGATTCCTTTTGATTAGAGTTGTGTGTTGATTACCGGTCGCCGGCCGGGGAGGACTGTTTCGCGACGAAGTCGATGACCAGGGAGACAATCTTCGCCGTCTCCTCGCGGGTCGCGAACGCCCTCGGGTCAAACTGCCCGCTGCCACGCCCGGACACGATGTCGAGCTGCTTCATGGCCTGCACTGCGTCCGCCGCGTAGCCGGAGATCTGGCCCGCGTCGGGGAACGAATTCCCGTCCGACGCCGGAACCGCCACGCCCAGCGCGTCCAGCGCGCGGTACACAATGGTGCACAGGTCCTGCCGGGTGATCGTCCTGTTCGGCGCGAAGGCCGTCTCGGACACCCCCTGCACAACGCTGTGCGAGGACGCGATGTCCACAAACTCCTTGAACCAGTCGCTGCCGCCGACGTCCGTGAACGTCTTCGCCGTTTCACCGGACACAAGGCCGAGGCCCAGTACGATCATCTTGGTGAACTCCGCGCGCGTCACATTGCCCTTCGGGTCAAAGCGGCCGTCGTTTCGGCCGGCGATGACGCCCGCCGTCACCAGTTTTTCCACATAGGGGCGTGCCCAGTCGGAGATCTGCGCCGCGTCCGGGAAGGAGGCCGGCCCGTCTTCACCCTCGCCTGACCCGCCTTCGGTCCACTTGGCGTACAGGGTGAAGCTTACCGTCACGGCGCTGCTGAAGTTATAGGCGAACGTGCCCGCCGCGTCCGTGTGCCAGCCGGCAAAGGTGTGGTCCTCGCGCGTCGGGTCGGCGGGCTTTGTCACCACGCCGCCGCGCGCCACCGATTGTGTCGCCACGGCGCTGCCGCCCTGGCTGTTGAATGTCACCGTGTAGGTGGTGGCGGTGCTTCCGCCGCTGGTAGTGCCGCCGCCGCCGGTCTGTCTCCACTGCGCGTATAAGGTGGTGTTCGCACTGATGAGGAATGTCACCGCCGGCTGGTAGGAGATGCCTGAGCCGTCCGCCGCCGTGTTCCAACCCGCGAAGGTGTAGTCCGGCTTTGTGGCGTCTCCGATGGCCTTAACGGTGACGGACGCGCCGGGTGTGTACTGCGCGCTGTCCGTAACCGGGGTGCCCGTGCCGCCGTTCAGGTCGTACGTCACGCTATACAGCGCCTGATTGGCGCCGGTATAGGTGAAGGAACTCTTGACGCCGTACTCCGCCAAGTCGAAGTTGTCGGACGTATCCCCAACGATGACGTCGAACACGCTGCCCAGCGTGACGGTCCAGCCGTCGCCCTCGCCGTAGGTCACGTTGGTGGAGATCGTCGGATTGTGATCGTACATGGAGTAGGAGCCAGACAACACCTTGTCGGCCGGCTGTCCGTCGTCAAAGTACTGCAAGTCGCTGAGCTGGATCGTAAAGGAGACGTCCTTGCTCTCGCCCGGCGCCAGCTCGATCTTTTCGTAGCCGCGGAGATCCTTCATCGGGCGGCCCTCCGAGGCGTAGTCGTGCATGCCGAGGTAGAGCTGTACGACTTCCTTGCCGGTCACGGTCCCCACGTTCTTCACGCTGACGGTGGCCGTGACGGTGGCGTCCGGGTCCTCCGCGTCGAAGACAGAGCTGTCCAGGCGGAGGTTACTGAACTCAAACTGGGTGTAGCTGAGCCCGAAACCGAACGGATACGCGACCTGTTCGTCATACGCCGCTTTTGTCTGGAACTTCGTGTCGAACCAGCGGTAGCCGACCAGCACGCCCTCGTCGTAGAACACGGGGCTCGACCCCCAGCCGCCGTTGACGTCCAGCCCGCTGCCCTCCAGCGCTTCCCGGATGGCCGTCTTGAAGTAGAGCGGATTGTCCGGATTGTTGCTGCGCGCGACGCCGGTCTCTTTGAGCGCAATGGAGGCCGCCACGGAGGGCGAGTACGCGAAGCTCTTGAGGAATGTCTGCGTGGTCTTGCCGGACGGATTGACGGCGCCGTACAGCACGTCCGCCATCACCCGGGCGCCGTTCTGGCCGGGATACCACACCACCAAGATGGCGTCCGCGTACTGGTTGATCACCGTCGTGTCGATGGCGGCGCCAACGTTGAGGAGCACGATGAACTTCTTGCCCGCGGCGTGCAGCGCGTCGGCATAGGCCTTCAGCGCCTTTTCCTCGACGGCGGAGAGATAATACCCCTTGGAGATCTGCGTCGTGTTGCCCGTGGCGGCGGTGGAGGTGTCGTATACGGTGCTCTCCGCCACGGCGGCCGGAATGTTGTCGTATCCCTCGCCCGTCTGGCGGGAGATGATCATGATGCCGTGGCTGGCGTCGGAGCCCGCCATCGCGCCGGCCGCGGCTTCCAGATTTGCGTCCACCGCGGGCGCGTCGGGCAGGTCGGTGTAGGTTCTTGTCTCACCGGTGGTTTTTCCGGTGGCGGCGTTGTAATTGTAAGTGACGGTCTTGGTCCGCCCCGCCGCCTCGTAGATGTCCTGCACGGCGCCGGCCAGCTTGCCGCTGTCTGACAGCACCTTGGTGAACGACGGGATGTGGGCGCCGTCGTCGTAGTGGGAATCGCCCGGGTTTGCCTCGCCCACATAGACGCCGGAACTGCCCGCGCCGCGGATGACAAAGTCCTCCGTGGCCGTGAGCGTGCCGCCCCAGCCCGCGTAGTACTTGAGGTTCGGGCTTGTCACGAGGCCCACTTTGTCCGCCTCGCGCAGCGGAAGCAGGTTCTCGCTGTTTTTCAACAGGATGATGGCCTCGCCCGCCGTCTCGGTGGCGACGTCGTTGGACTCTTCCGCCAGGTCGGACCCGTAGAAACCGTTGTGCTTCGCGGTGAGGTCGTAAGGCACGCCCCAGTCGCCGTACTCACCCTTGAAGATGTTGGTCTGCGTCATCACATTCAGGATGTTGGCGATGCTGCGGTCAACGATTTCCTCCGTGAGAGTGGGGTAGACCGGGTCCTTCGTGTCTGTCTTGTTTGCCAAAACAGCGTCTCTGATTCTGTTTTTCCACGTGGCGCTCAGACTGCCCTCGGCCAGATCCATCTGCGCCAGGACGGAGAGCGCGCCGTCGTGCACCGCGCCCCAGTCGGACACCACAAATCCGTCAAAGCCCCAGTCGCCCCGGAGCACGTCCGTGAGCAGCCACGGATTGTTGGTGGCGTGCACGTCGTTCACCCGATTATACGAGGACATGACAGACCACGGGTGCGCCTCTTTGACGGGGATCTCGAAACTCTTCAGGTAGATCTCCCGGAGCGCGCGCTCGGACGCGATGACGTTGCCGCCGCCGCTGTTGCCGTCGTAGTTGATGCCGGCGGAGGAACCGCCGTTGCCAAAGGACTCCTGCTCGTTGCCGGCGTAGTGCTTGAGCGTGGCGCCGACGCCCTGGCTCTGCAGGCCGATGGTGTAGGCCGCCGCCGTCTTGCCGGAGAGGTGCGGGTCCTCCGAGAAGTACTCAAAGTTCCGCCCGGAGAGCGGGTTGCGGATGAGGTCGTGGGCCGGGGCCAGCATGAAGTCCACGCCGTAGTACGCGGCCTCCTTGCCCGTCTGCTCGCCCACCTTCGCCATCGCCTCTTTGTTCCATGTAGAGGCCAGGGCGGTGGGGGAGGCCCAGGCCGTCGCCTTGGACTGGGTGCCGCCGCTGCCGAAGTTCACGCCGGCCGGGCCGTCGCTCAGCGACATCGGCGCGATGCCCATTGTCTTCAGCCTCGGGGTGGTGTATGTGCCGCCGGCGGAGGCGCTGGCCTTTTTCGCGGTCGCGTCCGCGGCGCTCCCCGACGTGCCGCCCAACATTTGGATCTTCTCGTCGAGCGTCAGTTGGCTGACGACGGCATTGACCAGAGCTTTTCGTTCTTCCGGCGTCCATGTCCCGGTTTTCAGTTCGTTCAGTGACCGGAGATTGGTGTTCACCTTAAATATGAGCTCCGCCACATCGCTGTTTGCCACGCCGGCCGTCACGTAGGCCGACCCCTCGACCGGCACCCGGATCGCTTTGACGCGGGTGACGGCCGCGCTGAACGGGATGGGTGTCGTGTATTTTGTACTGGATGTCGTCGGTACGGCGGGCTCGTTACCGTCCGTGGTGATGGTGTAGTACACCTCCGTGTTGGCCACGGCCGTGATGGTCGCGGCGTTCGACGTGGCGGGGAGGTACGGTTCTGGGCTCGACCACGAGGAAGCGGGCGCCGCCAGCCTGGCGTTCAGGGTGTGCGTGTACGTCTGCGAGTATTTCTGCTGCTGCGCGTGGTAGGCCACCACCTTGACGGTGACCTTCCCGCCCGAGAAAGCGCTAAACGGGATCGAGATCATCCTGTTGGCCGGGAGCGCCGTCGCGGCCTTTGTCGGCTGCACGCCGTTCAGGGTGTAGTACCACGCGGTTCCCGTCTGAATGGTGTTGTCCATCGTGAAATTCTGGTTGCCGGTTCCGCTCAGCGCCAGCGTGGAGGCCACTCCGTTCGGATAGCCGGCTCTCGACGGCGCGGTGAGGGCCGGATCCACCACAAAGGCGTCTTCGTAGATCCATTTTGCGTAGACGTCGACATTGGCGTCCACCGCTGCGTCAATCACCCAGATGTCGGTGAAGCTGCTGTCCGTGTACCAGCCGTCAAAGACAAAGCCGGCCAGCGTGGGCGCGGACACGGGCGCCACGGCCCGCTCGCCCTTGGCGACCACCTGCGTGGCGGGCACAGGTGTGCCGCCGCCGGTGTGGAAGGTCACGGTGTACGTGTCAGCGCTGTCTCCACCGTCAAGCGGGAAGAACTGGAAGTAATTCAGCCTGTTCGTCAGCGTGGCGCCCGGCACCGTGGCTGTCGTCACCAGGTAGAGGTCGTGTACACCGCTGGTCTGTGTGATGGGCAGGGCTATGGTCTTGTATTGCTCGTAGGTACCTGCCGGGACGTTTGTCTGTCCGATCTTGGTGCCTCCGACAGCCGTGTCCGGGCCGTTGATCCACAGCTCCAAGATGGAGTTTGCGGTGTTGGCCAGCCGGATCTGGAAGGTGCCCGCATTGGTGCCGAAATCGACTTTCTTGTAGCCCAGCACGGCCCGGTCCGCCGCGGCTGTCACCGCGGTGCTCTGGTAGAGCCCCATTTCGTTGCCGCCGACTGCGTAGGCGGTCGCCGGGTTGCCGTTGCTGCCGGCGGTCGCGGTGTCCCAGTTCTCCGCCTGGATCATCTTGCGGCCGTTTTTGTCGCCTTGGTTTTGCAGCAAAATCTTGCGCGTGGCGAAGATGTCCGGGTTGTTTTTGAGCGTGGCCGTCACCACGACGTCCCCGTTCTCCGTGCCCGCCGCCGTCAGCAGGCCCGCCTGATCGATCGTCGCCAGGGTTGTCGGGGAGGTCCCGTCGCTGGCGTACACCGCCCAGTTGAGCTCGCTGGCCGGGAGGGTGGTGTAACCGGCCCCGGGCAGGGCGTACGCGAAGTATGTGCCGCCGAGGTTCACTCTCTCGGGCGCGAGGAACACCGCCGTCTGCTGGTTTGTGCCCCGCCAGCGCGAGATGTTGTCGTTCGCGCCAAAGGCGGCGCCGGTCCGGAGCAGCAGATAATCAACTGTCAAATTTTGGTTATTCACGGTCACTTTGTTGCTGTCGAGCTGGTTGGTGATCAGGATGTCCTTCGTGGCTGATTGGCTCCCGGCCGCGGCCGTCACGGTGACGGTCCCGTTGCCTGCCCCGGTGGCCGTGAGCTCGCCGGCGGCGTTGATGGCCGCGAGCGCCGCGCCAGTACCACTCTTGTTGGCGACGCCCCAAGTCAACGTATCCAGGGCGGTGACGGGCGTAAGATTGGCCGAAAGCGTCAGCGCCCCGCTCTTTTCGCGGATGGAATCCAGCGAGTAGAGCTGATCGATCGCAATGTCGGTGGCGGTTTCGGGGGCGTCGAACTGGAACCACTCAAGGACGGCGCCCCGCTTCTCCGTCTCGATGTAGATGTCGTAGGTGCCCGCGACTGCGCTGACGGCCACGCCGTATTTCTTCCATGCCGGCTTCACATAGGCGTCTTTGTAGGTTTGGCCGTCCACGTTGCCCGGGTACACGCCCGCCGGTCCGATGCCGAGCCCCGTGGCCAGGCTGCCCGGGCGGGTGTCCGTGAGAGGGATGGTGGCGATGATGGTAAGAGCGGTGTCGGGATCGCCATCTGTGGGCAGCGCGTACACCTTCAGGCTGCCGGTTCTGTCGGACCCGGCCTGCACGGTCAGATGCGCGGGCACCGATGTGAAATCGACGTTTTTGAAGCTGATCCACGCGCCGTCCTTCCGGAACTGGATGGCCGTGTTGGATTTGTATGCGATGGAGGCGCTGACCGTCTCAATGTCGTCCACCTGCTTGCCCTTTTCGCTGTAGTCGTCGAGGTTTTCCGCCAGTGTGAGCTTCTTGAGGTCGCGCTTCGTGGTTATCAGATTTACGCCGTTGTTTACGCCGTCGCCTGCGTCGACCGTCAGCGCAATGTCGTTGTTGCCGTCGTCTATATTGTCCGCGTCGGCCGAGGAGCCGCCGGCCGTGATGACGTAAACGCCGGCTTCCACCACATAGTCACCGGATTCCACGTCCCACACGCCCAGTTTGTCCTTGAGATCGATCTCAAAGCTGAAGTCTCTTTCATCGTTGGAGACGGCGATGTCATGCAGCCGCTCGTAGGCGATCAGCTTCTTGATGGGTTGTTTGATCCGCGACACGTCGCCCGCGAAGGCGCTGTAGATCTGCACGACCTCGTCGCTGGTCTTGCTTCCGATGTTTTTCACCTTGCCGCTGACGGTGAACTTGCCGTCGTTGATGGCGGTGACGGCCACGTTGGAATATTCGAACTGGCCGTAGCTCAGCCCGTACCCGAAGGAGTACAGCGGCGCGGATGGGAGATACTGATAAGTTCTCTCTCCCTTGATGATGTCGTACACCATGATGCCGTTGTTGATCGTGCCGTTCATGTTGCTGAGGTTGTCGTTCGTCGCTTCGCTGTAGTCGGGGAAGCGGTAGGA
>JAISCT010000064.1 GCA_031265355.1 Oscillospiraceae bacterium
TCCATTCGCTGTCCGTCAACTCATAACGACGCATTCCCTTCACCTCGCCCATTTCGTTGACTGTATTTTACCTTTTTGTGCACTTTTTTACAATCCCCTGTTTTTCAAACACACCTTAGAAACACAGGCCGTCTGACCCGCCACAGTGACAGCAGATCCGTCTCCTCCGCCTCCCGAAACAACAACGGCGCGATCACCAGTACCATAAAGATCTCCGGCTCCAGTTCCAGCGTACCGCCCGGCAGCGCCAGCCCAAACAGGCAGCCGACGCCGATCTGGCTCAGCGTCAGCGGCAAGCGGGGAAACAGGTGATGCAGCACATTGGAGAGCACAATGGCAAACAAAACCACGATGACGACGGTTGTGACTTCCATATCCGCCTCCTTTGCCTGGAATGAGCCCGGGCGTCTCTCAAGAGACGCCCCACACTCTCTGTAAGCCTCGCCCGCCGCCGACCGGCGATTGGTTCCGCCGTCTTTCGCGGTTTTCTCTTCTCTTCTGAGTGTACTGTATTTTGCCGGTCGCGTCAAGTCGCACCGCCTCCGGCCCGTGGAAAATCTCCGCTCCGATTGCACGCGTGGACGCCTCGTGATACAATAGTAAACCACCACGATAGACGGCACAGACCTCATTTACACAAAACGGACGGAGCGGAGGAGGTGGACGCGATGGGCGTCGGATGGCGACTGTTTTATCGGCGCGGGCTCTACGACCTTTCTGGCACGCAGGCTCTGTTTTTCCAGGCGATGACGGAAAATGTTCGCCACCACATGGCCTGCTGCCCAGATTACGCAGCAATCTTGCGGCACTGCGGCTTCTCGCCGGACGATCTGCACACTCCAGACGACCTGTACAAGATTCCACCCCTGCCGACATTGCTGCTGAAGCGCCGTGCTCTGTACTCCGCGCCACCCGAGCGGCTGCTGTTTCGCTCGACGACATCCGGCACCAGCGGGGCGGTCAGCGAGATGGGGCTGGACCTGCCCTCGGCCGCGCGCGGGTTCGGTATGGTGCTCACGACGCTGCTCACCCACCGGATCCTCTCTCCACGCCCAGCCGACTTCGTTGTTTTGGGCTATCAGCCCACCCGGCGCAACCGCATCGGCGCCGTAAAAACCGCCTATGCCATGACGTTCACAGCGCCCTCTCTCCACCGCGTCTATGCGCTGCGCGACACCGGGGACACCTACGCGCTGAACTTCGACGAGATCCGTGCCGCGTTGCTGCGCTGCGAACGGCGCCGCCGTCCCGTACGTTTCATCGGCTTTCCGGCGTATTTTTTCTTTTTCTTGCAGACGCTGGCACGGGAGGGCGTACAGCTGCGGCTGCATCCGAAGTCGCGCGTGTTTCTGGCGGGCGGCTGGAAGCAGTTTTTCGCGGAGCAAGTCGACCGGCCGGCGCTTTGCGCGCTGTCCGCGCGCGTCCTGGGTCTTGGGGATGCGTACATCCGCGAATTCTTCGGTGCGGTGGAACACCCGATTGCCTACTTTGACTGCCCAAACCATCACTTCCACGTCCCGATCTATACCCGCGTGCTGATCCGCGACGTGTCGACACTGGCACCCGTCGGGTACGGAACGCCCGGTCTTTTGAACCTACTGACGCCGATGATCACGAGCATGCCGTTTGCGAGTATCTTGACAGACGACCTCGCGGTCCTGCGGGCGGGATCCTCCTGCGGCTGTGGGATCTCTTCGCCGTACTTTGACGTGCTCGGACGCGTCGGCCTGAGCGACATCAAAACCTGCGCCGCATCGGCGGCGGAACTGCTCGCCGACCTCGGGAAAGGCGGTCATCTATGAATCTGGTGGACGGAAAATGCTTGGAGACGGCGGATTGTGCGCCGATCGTCGACGCGCTGCCCCAGCGTGTGCTGCGCACACTGGCGTCCGGGCAACTCGACCTGGCGCGCGTCCTGCGTGCCTGCGACCGGCTCGTCTCATCGCTCGATGAGAGACGCATCCTCGAAGAGATGACGTCGCTCGGCATCCCCGCACCGCTGGCCCGGCGCCATCTGCGCGACGCGCGGGCACTGTTTTGTGAAGATGCGCTGCGCGGCCGGCTCGCCTCGGAATTCGGGACGGACTGGGCGGGACGGACATCCCAGTCCGCATCCGGCGCCGGACATGTCACGGAGCGTCTGGCCCCCCTCGGCGTGCTACTGCACATCGCAGCCGGCAACGCCGACGGTCTGCCGGTGTTCAGTGTGTTGGAGGGGCTTCTCACCGGCAACATCAACATCCTGAAACTCCCTGCCGCGGAGGGCGGGATCTCCGTGCGGATCCTACAGGCGCTGCTTGCCATCGATCCATTGCTCGCCGAGTATGTCTATGTGTTCGACTACTCCTCGCGCGACATAGAAAACATCGAAAAGCTGATCCGTGTGTCCGACGCTGTCGTGGTCTGGGGCGGCGACGCGGCTGTCTCGGCACTGCGGCGGCTCGTGCCGCCGAACACGAAGCTCATCGAGTGGGGGCACAAGGTCAGTTTCGCCTATGTCACCCCCAGCGGCGTCACACCGGCGAATCTGTCCGGTCTCGCGGACAACATCGCCGAGACCCATCAGTTGTTGTGTAGCTCCTGCCAGGGTCTTTTTCTCGACACGGACGACATGTCGGCGGTATACGCGCTCTGTGAGACCTTTCTTCCGGTCCTCGAAACCGCACTCGCGCGTCTGCCGTGCCCCGCCGGCACGCAGGCGGGCGCGACATTGGAGCGTTACACCGCCAACCTGGCTGCCGCGCTGGGCGGCCCACGCGTTTTTCACGGTGCTCTCGCCTGTCTCGCCGCTTGGGAGAGCAGCACCCTTGAGAGCGCGCCCGGCTTCGGCCACGCTTGGGTTCGGCGTCTGCCGCGCTGCGAGGTTCTGTCCGCGTTGCGTTTACACAAGGGGCACCTGCAAACCGCCGCTCTGCTCTGCGCCGATGAAGAGCGGGATGCATTGGCAACGCTTCTCTTCAAAGCCGGCGCCGTCCGCGTCACCACCGGCGCGCGCATGTCGCGCGCCTACGGTGCCGACGCCCCCCGCGACGGTGAACGCGCACTCCGACGCTACATGAAGATGACCACCGTGGAAGGCTTTGAAAGCTGACAAAAAATTGGGATTGACGCAGTGTTGAAAAAGGGGTATGATATAACAAACTTGCCGCGACGGGCACTTTGGGAGGGTCGCCGGATGGAAGCGAAATACGAGCGGCTGCGGGCCGGTCTGGCCGCGCTGGACGGTGTGGCCGTGGCCTTCTCCGGCGGTGTGGATTCGACATTCCTGCTCCACACGGCCCACAGTGTGCTGGGCGACCGCACCCTCGCCGTCACCGCGCGCTCGGAGTCCTTCCCCGCACGGGAACTGCGGGAGGCGTCCGATTTCTGTGTGCAGCGCGGCATCCGTCACGTCATCTGCGTCTCCGAGGAATTGGACATCGACGGCTTCGCCCAAAATCCTGCCAACCGTTGTTACCTGTGCAAACGTGAATTATTTTCTAAAATTTGGAATATAGCCCATGCCCATGCGATTGTGCATGTGGCGGAGGGGTCGAACCGCGACGATGACGGGGACTACCGCCCGGGTCTGCAGGCAGTGGCCGAGCTGAGGGTGCTGAGTCCGCTCCGCGAGGCAGGTCTCACGAAAAAGGAGATCCGCGCTCTCTCCCGGCGCGAGGGGCTTTTGACGTGGGACAAGCAGTCCTTCGCCTGTCTCTCCTCCCGTTTTGTCTATGGCGAGTCCATCACGCGGGAAAAACTCCGGATGGTGGAAAACGCGGAGCAACTGCTGCTTGATCTCGGATTCCGGCAGGTCCGTGTGCGCATCCACGGGACCATCGCCCGCATCGAGACGGGTGCGGACGAATTGCCGACGGTCGTCCGGGAGGACAATCGCCGGGTGATCTGCGATGCGTTCAAAGAACTGGGGTTTTCCTATGTGGCGCTTGACTTGTGCGGTTATCGCACCGGCAGCATGAACGAGACGCTGCCCGGCGCGCCGTGACGGCCCAGTAATTTGCTTGCTCTGGCTCCCCATCGCTGCGCGACCCGTCCTCCAAACGCGGCCACCACCTTGGCGGCTTCGGGGGTCTGTGCACCGTGGGGAGCATTTTTGTGGGCAGTTTAAAACACCGCTCCACACACCGCAGCCGCACAGGACCGCCTCGTCTCCTGGCTTTAAGGTCCGGTACAAAATTTTGTACGAACATATGTTTCTTTTTGGCCCCGCCTGTGCTATACTGTCCTCATAAGCCGTCCCCACCGCTCTTCGCGAAGGAGTGTGACCCACATTGGCGCAGGATTTGATGAAGAAGCTCACCTTGCTCGGCGCGGCGGCCAAGTTCGACGCCTCCTGCGCCTCTTCAGGCGGAGGGCGCGCCGGGCGCAAGGGGCAGCTCGGCAACGCTCATATGGCCGGCATCTGCCACACCTGGGCCGCGGACGGGCGGTGCGTGTCGCTGCTCAAGGTACTCATGAGCAACGCCTGCCAGTTCGACTGCGCTTACTGCCAGAACCGGCGCTCCGCCGACGTGGAGCGGGCCACATTCACGCCGGAGGAGCTTTCCGGCCTTGTCATCGAAT
Organism: Oscillospiraceae bacterium; assembly: GCA_031265355.1. Taxonomy (NCBI): domain Bacteria; kingdom Bacillati; phylum Bacillota; class Clostridia; order Eubacteriales; family Oscillospiraceae; species Oscillospiraceae bacterium. The sequence continues at coordinate 4,564 of JAISCT010000064.1, forward strand.
TTTACCGCCGCAATTATATCGAGGGCCTGTTTCTCAGTTCCGGCGTCTACCGTTCCCCCGACGATACGATGGCACTCATGACCCGCACGCTGGAAATCCTCCGCCGGGAGTACCGTTTCGGCGGATACATCCACGTCAAGATTATCCCCGGCGCCTCCCCCGAGCTGGTGGACGCCGTCGGCCTGCTGGCGGACCGGGTCAGTGTGAACATCGAACTGCCCTCGCGCCACTCGTTGTCGCTGCTCGCGCCGCAGAAGCCGCCGGAGAAGATCTTCAGCCCCATGGACTACATCCGCCGCGCCCAGACGATGAACCTGGAGGATCGCCGCCACTTTGCCCACGCCCCGCTCTTCGCTCCAGCCGGGCAATCCACGCAGATGATCGTGGGCGCCACCCCCGACACCGATCTCACGATCCTGCGGCTCTCTCAGGGGCTCTATCGCAAGTACCGAATGAAACGGGTCTATTTCTCCGCTTATATCCCGGTGGGCACGCACCCTGTTCTGCCGCCCGGCGGCAGTCAGGTGCCGCTGCTGCGCGAACATCGACTCTACCAGGCCGACTGGCTCATGCGCTTCTACGACTTCACGCCGGACGAGCTGCTCTCGGAAGCGGACCCGCTGCTGGATAGTACGCTCGATCCCAAGTGCGCCTGGGCACTCCGGCACCCGGAACAGTTCCCCGTCGAGGCAAACAGCGCCCCGTATGAGACGTTGCTGCGCGTACCCGGCGTGGGCGTCGTCTCCGCCCGGCGCATCGTGACCGCCCGGCGGCAGAGTGTCTTGCGGCTTGAGGACCTGCACCGCCTCGGCGTCGTGATGAAACGCGCCCGGTACTTCCTCACGGCGCGCGGCGTCTTTGGCGGATCCATGCTGCCTGGCAGTCCTTTCCTGCGCGAGGCTCTTGTCGAACGGTCCGACGATGGCCAGCTTTCCCTCTTCGCACCGCCGCCGGCTCCGGGTCCCGCTCTGCCGCCGGCTCCGGACAAATCCGCCGCGACGCTGGCGCCCGCGTTGGCCGCCGGTGTCGACAAGCCGTCCGCCCACAGCCTGCCGCTCACCCATGATTTGGTTGTATGACGGCGGTTGGGAGGGGCTGCTGACGGCTGTCTTTCAGGTGTTTGCACAAAAAGACAACGAGGCCTCGATCTGCCCGCAGCAGCGCTTCCCCGGGGGGTCTCTGTTTCCCGTGCACACCGTGGCAGCCGACCCGGCGCGGGCCGGGCGCGTGGCGCGCGGCATGGCACGGCTTTCTCCCCAGCTGCCCCGCGTGGCCTACCGGGCCTTCCTCTCTGAACGGCCGGCATTCGAAGATGCCTTGCTCGGCACGCTCCGACTGGGCTTTGCCAGGCATATCGATCCGCTACCGTTGCGCCATACAGAACCCGTGCGCCGGCTGCACCGGCTCTCCGAAGAGGTGACCCGCGAACTTGTTTTGTTCATGGGCATCATCCGGCTCGTCCATGCCGAAGACGACCTGTACGTGGCCGACATCGAGCCGGATACCTTCGTTCTGCCACTGCTGGGCCGCCACTTCCACGGACGCTTTGGGGCACAGCGACTGATCATTCGCGACCTAAAACGCCGTCTCGCTCTTGTCTCGACGCCGGTGGAGTGGTTGATTGCCGCGCTGCCGGACGGGCCTCTGCCGCCGCTGCCGGAGGACCGGACCATCGGCGATATGTGGTGCGCCTACTTCGCCGCCATTGCCAATCCGGCCCGCCGCACCCCGGCGCTCCAGCGCCGTTTTGTCCCCACCCGTTATCGTCTCCACATCACGGAATTTGAAAATTTACCATCTTCGGGCGGCACGCCGCCTTCGCCTTCCGACGAGAGCTAAAAAAGCAGGCGTGCGCCTGCTTTTTTAAGTTGTGCGAAACGGCACAAACGAGTCAACCGTCGTCTTTGTCGTCGCGATGCGGGAAGAATTTCCGCAGCAGCACGATGGTCACGATGAAGATCGCGAGCACCAAAAATACGCCCGCAAGGCCGTAGAGCATCAGTTGGATCCCGAGCTCCATATTCTCGCTCATAGACATCCTCCTTTTGTCCTCGTCTGTCTTGTCTTCGTCCGTTTTTGTCTGTCCGACGCCTTATGTCAGCTTCGCGAGCAAGATCGGTATGAGCTGGAGGATCATGCCGCCCGCCACGACGGAGCCGAGCTGACCCGACACATTGGCGCTCACGGCGGGCATGAGGATGAAGTTGTGTGGATCTTCCTCCTTGGCCATCTTCTGGACGATCCGGCTCGACATCGGGAAGGCGGAGATGCCCGCCGCACCAATCATTGGGTTCACCTTGTGCTTGCTGAACACATTGATGAATTTCGCGAATAAAACACCGCCCGCCGTGTCAAAGACAAACGCGACGAGCCCCAGACCCAGGATGAGCAGCGTCTCCAGGCGCAAAAACTGGTCCGCACGCATCGTCGCGCCGATCGTGATGCCGAGCAGCAGCGTAACCAGATTGGCAAGCTCGTTTTGCGCCGTCTTTGAGAGGCGCTCCAACACGCCGCACTCGCGGATGAGGTTACCGAACATCAGCGACCCGACCAGCGCCGCAGAGGCCGGCACCAGGATGCCGGCGACAACGGTGATGACGATCGGGAAGACGATCCGCGCCATCTTCGAGACCTTGCGCACCTGGTTGTCCATACGGATGAGACGTTCTTTGCGGGTGGTCAGCATCCGGATGACCGGCGGCTGGATGATCGGCACCAGCGCCATGTAGGAGTAAGCGGCCACCGTGATGGCCCCCAGGTAGGAGGCGGCAAACTGCTGAGCGACGACAATGGAGGTTGGCCCGTCCGCCGTGCCGATGACGCCGATGGAGGCCGCGATCTTCAGGTCGATGTCGAGCGAGGGAATCGCCTCGCCCAACGCCAGCGCCACAAGAACCGTGAAAAAGATGCCAAACTGCGCCGCCGCGCCAAACAGCACCATCTTGGGTGAGGACAACAGGTGTGTGAAGTCGATCATCGCGCCGATGGCGATGAAGATGAGGATCGGAAACAGTTCGGTGATGATGCCGGCATCGTAGAAGATCTGCAAAAAACCTTTCTCGCCGCCATGGGTCCAGACGGTGGCGAAGGGCAGGTTCACAAGGAGCGCGCCAAAACCGATCGGCAGCAGGAGCATCGGCTCATAGTCCTTCAAAATCGCGAGCAAGATGAGCACCAGCCCGACCGCATACATGACCCCCTGCTGCCAACTCACCGCCAGCGCGCCGGAAAACAATTCTCTCAGCATGTCCACAAACAGTTGCCTCCCCTGTGCGAATCAAAACCGCACCCGGTCCGGGCAAGGCCCCAAACCGGGTGCTGGATTGATCATCTGAACTTCTTTTTGGCGCGGGCCGCTTCGGACTTTTTGCGCCGCTTGACGCTGGGGCTCTCGTAGTGTTCCCTCTTACGGAGTTCGGAAAGCACACCCGATTTCGCGCAATTGCGCTTGAAACGTTTGAGCGCGCTGTCAAGAGATTCGTTCTCTTTGACTCTGACTTCCGACATTGTTTTCCCTCCCTCCGCTGGGGGACCGCCTATCCGCAGGGCATCGGCGGCCTGCGCCGCCCCGCGTGCTTCCCTTGAAATTCATTGCTTACAAAACGAAGCAACCACGGATCGCCTCCCCGTGCGGGCCTCGGGCCGGGCCTCCGCCCGAACCTGACCTCCGCTCCGAAAATTCGTCCACGATTTTATTATATTTTCCGAAACCCGCAATGTCAAGGCAAAAGAATGCCGCCATGCGCCATGCGCCTGCACCTTTTGCCCTACATTGCCTACGCGCGCAATGCTTTGCGACATTTACAGAATTTCACGCCGCCGCGCGCCCGCAACCCGGCAATCCCCGCCGGTCCCACTCCACAGTCATTTCCCTGCAATCAGGTTGATCAGCTTGTCCTTCACATAAATGTGGCGCGTGACGCGCCGCCCGTCCAATGTCTTCCGGATACGCGGCTCGGCCAGCGCGGCGGCCAGCACATCTTCGTCCGCCGCCCCGGTGGGGATCACGACGGTGGCGCGCAGCTTGCCGCCCACCTGGACAGCGATCTCCACCTCGTCCTCCACCGTCTTGGCTGGGTCAAAGGCCGGCCAGGGTTCCCGTACGACAAACCCCTTACAGCCCAACTGTTCCCACATCTCCTCGCAGATGTGCGGGGCGAAGGGCGAGAGCAGTGTGAGCAGGACCCGCAGGTCCCCCTTTGTCACGCCCGTCTCATAAAAGCGGTTGACGAGGGCCATCAGCGCGGCGATGGCGGTATTGAACTTGAGGTGCTCGATATCCTCCCCCACCTTCCGGATGGCTCGGTGGATTTCCGCCTCGTGCGCTGTGGAAATTTCACCCGGCGCCGTCCGGTCCAGCAACCCCCACACCCGCTCCAAAAAGCGGCGGCAGCCCTTGACGGCCTGAGGGGACCAGGACGCGGCCTTTTCGAAGTCTCCGATGAACAGAATATACAGGCGCATGGTGTCGGCGCCGTATTGATCCACAATCTCGTTCGGGCTGACGACGTTGCCGCGCGACTTCGACATCTTCTCCCCGCCCTCGCCGAGGATCATCCCATGGCTGGTGCGGCGGACGTAGGGCTCCGGCGTCTCGACGACGCCGATGTCGTAAAGAAACTTGTGCCAAAAACGGGAGTAGAGCAGGTGCAGCGTCGTATGCTCCATCCCGCCGTTGTACCAGTCAACCGGCATGTAGCGGCGCGCCAGCGCGCCGTCCACCGCCGCGGCCTCGTTCTTCGGGTCGATGTAGCGCAGAAAATACCACGACGAACCGGCCCACTGGGGCATCGTGTCCGTCTCTCGCTCGGCGGGCCCACCGCACCGCGGGCAGACGGCGTCGACCCAGTCGCGCATCTTGGACAGCGGGCTCTCGCCGGTGTCCGTCGGCTCGTAGGAGGCTACCTCCGGGAGCAGGAGCGGCAGCTCCGTCTCCGGCACCGGCACCGCGCCGCAGGCGGGGCAGTGCAGCACCGGGATGGGCTCGCCCCAGTAGCGCTGCCGGGAAAACACCCAATCCCGCAGCTTGTAGTTCGTGACAGCCCGACCCAGCCCTTTGCCGACCAACCATTCGATCATCTTTGCCTTGGCCTGCCGCACCTCCATCCCGTTCAAAAAACCGGAATTGACGAGCGTGCCGGTCTCCACGTCGGCGAACGCGGCGGCCTGCACATCGCCGCCGGCCACCACCTCGACAATGGGCAACCCGAACGTGCGGGCAAAATCCCAGTCCCGCTCATCGTGCCCGGGCACCGCCATGATGGCGCCCGTGCCGTAGCTCATCAGCACGTAGTCCGACACAAAGATGGGGATCACCCCGCCGGTGGCCGGGTTCACGGCATCCACGCCAAGAAGGCGCACACCCGTCTTATCCTTCTGGAGCTCCGTGCGCTCAAAGTCCGACTTGCGCGCCGCCGACGCGCGGTAAGCGGCCACCTCATCGTAGTTTTCGAGTTTGCCCCGCCATGCCTCCACATAGGGGTGCTCCGGAGAGATGACCATGTAGGTCGCGCCGAACAGCGTATCCGGGCGTGTCGTGTACACCCTGAGCGCCTCGCCGGCCGTGGTGGCAAAATCGACGTCCGCGCCCTCCGACCGGCCGATCCAATTGCGCTGCTGCGCCTTGACCCGCTCCGGATATTCCACGAGGCCGAGGTCATCCAGCAGCCGTTGGGCATACGCCGTGATCTTCAGCATCCACTGGCTCTTCTCGCGGCGCACCACCTCGCTGCCGCACCGCTCGCATACGCCGTCGACCACCTCTTCATTCGCCAGCACACACTTGCAGGATGTGCACCAGTTGACTGGCATCCTCGCTTTGTAGGCGAGTCCGTGCTCTAACAGCCTCAGGAAGATCCACTGCGTCCATCGGTAGTAGCCTGGGTCGGTCGTATTGACCTCGCGATCCCAGTCAAACGAATACCCCATCATGTTGATCTGGCTCTTGAAGAAGGTGATGTTGCGCCGCGTCACCTCGGCGGGGTGGATCTTATTGGCGATGGCGTAGTTCTCCGTGGGTAAGCCGAAGGCGTCCCACCCCATTGGGAACAACACGTCAAAGCCCTGCATGCGCCGGCGGCGGGCCACCACGTCCATGGCCGTGTACGGGCGGGCGTGCCCGACATGCAGCCCATTGCCGGACGGGTAGGGGAATTCAACCAGCACATAGTATTTCTTTTTTCTGGGGTCGCCGTCCGTGCGATAGACGCTCTCGCGCGCCCAGCACGCCTGCCATTTTTGTTCGATGCTCCGACTGTCGTACTGCAAACAACCATCTCCCAAGGCCCGGGCGCTCCTCCCGGGCTTTTGCACGCGATATCGCGTATTTTATATTTTCTTCCGGGCGCGTCAATCCTCCGGGAAGACCACTGCGGCCGCGTCGCTCCAGAGGCGTTCCAGCGCATAGAAGTTTCGCGTGTCCCGCAGGAACAGATGCGCCACCACGCCGGCATAATCCATCAGCAGCCAGTTGCCCGACCGCTGCCCCTCAATGTGATGGGGGAGGACGCCCTGTTCTTTGAGTCCCCGCTCCATCTCTTCCGCCAATGTCCGCAGGTGGACCGCGGAAGTGCCGGTACAGATGACAAAGTAGTCGGCAAGTATGGTCAGATCAGCGACCTCCATCACGCGGATATCCTCCGCTTTCTTGGCGTCGGCGATCTTCGCCAGTGTCAGCGCTATCTCTTTGGACGTCAAGGGTATCCCCATCTCCTTCGTGTTGGTCTGTGCGGACCGCAAGCGCCTTGGACTCTGGACTCACAGCCTACTAATTGCTGCGCAGGCGGCTGATGTTCACGTTCTCCGCGGCAATGTCCTTTGTGAACGGGTTGATGGTCTCGTTGATGAGTTTCAGCGCCTCGTCCCGGTAGACCAGCACATAGTTGACCCCCTGGTAAAAAGCGCGCGGATCGCCCGGCAGCGTGTAGAAAGTGATGCTGTCCTCCTCCAATTTCAGGAGCTCCTGCCCAAACCAAATCATCTGCCCCAGACTGAGGTCGGTCCGGAGGTTCTCCTGCGCGATGGCGGCAAACTCCGGCAGCTTGAAAATGTGTTTGACGGAGATGAGCTGCTTGAAAGCTTCCGTCAGAAAGGCCTGCTGCACCTCCACCCGTTTCAGATCCCCCTCGGCATACGTGCTGCGGAAGCGCACGAGCTGGATGGCCTTATCGCCGTTCAAGGTCTGCCGGCCTTTCTTCAGGTTGACGTACAAGTTCTGCGACGGATCGGAGTAGTGCATATCCTGGGGCACGTCGAACTCGACGCCGTTCATCGCGTCCACCAGCCGCACAAAGCCCTTGAGATCGACAACGGCGTAGGCATCTGGCACAAAACCGATGACGGTCTTGAGCTCTGTGCGCAGCTGCCCGATCGCGCCGGCCACGCGTTCACTTTTGTCCTCGCTGCGCGCGTTCATCCCCACACCCCACGCGGCGTTGATCTTTTTGTTGGCGCGCCGCACGGCGACCTGCGTGTCGCGCGGGATCGCCAGCACATTGAGTTCCCCTTTGACCGTGTCGAGCGCCGCCACCATCAGCACGTCGGTGTGGTAGTCGTCCATGTCGGTACCGGCCAGGATGATCGTATACACGCCTTCGCGACGGCCCTCCGGCGTGACCGGGCGCGGCGTGACCGCCCCCGGCGACGGCGTCGGCGCGGACGTGACGCCGTCGGATACCGGGTCCTGCGGGAGAGGCTCAGGCTCCATCTGTCCGCGCTCGGGCGGGGTAATCACCGAATTGGCGAGGTACAGGCAGCCCGCCAGCACCAGCCCCGCCAGCGCCGCGCCGCTCGGAATTAACCAACGCAGCCGCATCCGCCACATCTTTTTCCCTGCGCGCCACGCGGAAACTGGCGCCCCCTCCGGTCCGCCGGATATCTCTGGGAGAAACTCCGGTGCGGCCGGCTGGTTTTCCGTTGAAATCTCCGGCTGGATCGGATCCTCCTGGGGGGCGGCGGATGTGCGCGGTTTTTCTCTTTTTCCCATCTTCATCTCTTCATCGCGCTCCTCCATGCCGAATTTTGTCCGCGGCGGCGGGTTCCTACTTTTTGCCGTCGTCGCGCAGATGGTTGATGTTTACATTTTCCTTGGTGATCTGCTTTGTGAACGGATTGACGGTCTCGTTGATGAGTTTCAGCGCCTCGTCCCGGTAGATCAGCACATAGTTAACATCTCGATAGTAGGCGCCCGGATCGCCCGGCAGCGTGTGGAAGGCGATGCTTCCGTCCTCCAACTTCATAAGTTCCTGACCAAACCAGATCATCTGCCCCACACTGAGATCGGTTCGGAGGTTCTCCTGCGCGATGGCGGCAAACTCCGGCAGCTTGAAAATATGCTTGACAGAGAGGAGCTGTTTGAAGACCGCCGTCAGAAACGCCTGCTGCACCTCCACCCGTTTTAGATCCCCCTCGCGGTAGCGCCGGAAGCGCACGAGCTGGATGGCCTTATCGCCGTCCAGCCTCTGCAAACCTTTTTTTAGGTTGATGTTGAGATTCTGCGACGGGTCGGAGTAGCGCATGTTTTGGGGCACGTCGAACTCGACGCCGTCCATCGCGTCCACCAGTTTTTTAAAGCCGTTTAAGTCGACGACGGCGTAGGCGTCCGGCACAAAGCCGATGACGGTCTTGAGCTCCGCGCGCAACTGCTCAACCGCGCCGACCGTACGCTCGCTCTTGTCCCCTTTGCGCGCGTTCATGCCCACACCCCAGGCGGCGTTGATCTTTTTGTTCGCGCGCTTGACGGCGACCTGCGTATCGCGCGGAATGCTCAGCACGTCGAGCTTTTTGTTTTTCGTATCGAGCGCCGCCACCATCAGCGTGTCGGTGTGGTAGTCTCCCATGTCGGTACCGGCCAGGATGATCGTGTACACACCCTCGCGGCGACCCGCCGGCGTGACCGGGCGCGGCGTGACCGCTCCGTCGGATACGGGCGCCGTGACGCCGTCGTCCAGAGGGTCTTGGTCGGCGATGTGCGGTCCGTCCGGCCGCGTGTCGGGCGGAGCGATCACTGAGTTTGTGAGGTGCAGGTACCCCGCCCAACCCAGGCAGATGACGCCGATACAGAGAAGACCCAAAAAGATGGGACGAAACGGCCGTTTCCCGGCCGTTTTCTCTTTCGGCGTCTTTTTGGCTTTCTTGTCTTTTTCGGAAGCGGACATGAGTCTTTTCCCGGTTTTTTTCATCGTCAGTCTCCTCATGCCGCCGCGCTGGCGCGGCGGGTCCGTCTTACAGCAGCGCGTTGCGCGCTGACAGCGTATCGGGGTGGATCATCCGGCCCTCGGCCAGCAGAAGCCGTATCGTCAAGTCCAGGCCCCACAGCAGCGCCGCGTCCAAGTCCTCATAGCACAAAGCGCGCAGAGCGCGCACCTCCGGGAACGCGCGCGTGGCGTCCACATAGTCCGCGAGGTATAAAATTTTCTCCAGCAGCGTCATCTCCGCCCGGCCCGTTGTGTGCCAGCGCACGGCGTCGCACACTGCCTTTTCCATGCCGAATTCAAACCGAGCCACGGCGGCGCCGGTGACGGCGTGCATCAACTTGTGCTCCCTTCGTTCCCACGATTGTGTCACTATATCATACTTTGCGCACAATTTCAACTGTTCCGCCGGCGTCAGCCCTTTGGTCACGTCATGCAGCAACGCCGCCCGGGCCGCCTGCCCGCGATCAGCGCCCCAACGTAGCGCCAGCATATCGATTTCCTGCACCACGCCCAGCACATGGAGCCGGCGACGCCGGTCCGTGCGGGCCAGCACCGCCGCGCGCAGCGCCGTCAGGTCGTTTGGCATGCGTACAACCCCCTCGTTCGGATATAATCGAACACGCCGGCCGGCAGCAGCGCCGCTCCCTCGCCCCGGACCAGCTGCACGCGCAACGCAGATGAGGAGATCTCGACGGGTGTGTGCGGCACGATATTCACCGCGGCGTCAAAACGGTGTGTCAAAAACGCGGCCGTCTCCGCCACCGCCCGCTCCTGCCCGGCGGCGCGGACCAGTACGGCGATACGGGCCAGCGCAAAGATCTCCTCCGGCCGCCGCCATGTGGGCAGCATCAAAAACATGTCCGCTCCCACGATGAGCCACAGCCGCCCGGACGGCGACGCCGCGCGCAGATGCCGCAACGTGTCCGCCGTGTAACTGACCTCCGGCCGGCTGAGCTCCCAGTCGGAGACCGCCACCCCCGGCAGCGAGGCAAAGGCGAGGCGCGCCATCGCGAGGCGGTCCTCCGGCGACGCCTGGGTCCGGTCCTTGTGCGGCGGCCGTCCGGTCGGCATGACAAGGATCCGCGCCGGCGCCAGCGCCGGCACCGCGGCCTCCAGCAGGCGCACATGGCCCACGTGCGGCGGATCGAACGTGCCGCCGAAGAGTCCCACGTCCCCCGTCACGGCGCCGGCGTCCACTGCCGCAGTAGCGCCCGGACGGCGCGGCCCCGGTGAGAGATCTTGTTCTTCTCGCCATCCGGTAGTTCAGCCATTGTTTTTCCATATTTTGTCAAATAAAACAGTGGGTCGTAACCAAACCCACCCGCGCCGCACGGCGCTCTGACAATTTCTCCTTCACACACGCCCTCCGCGGTGAACGCCCTTCCGTCAGGGAAAAGACAGATCAGCGCGCAGACAAAGCGTGCGGCGCGGTCCGTGCACCCCATAAGCGCCGCCAGCAATCGTTCGTTGCGATCCGCTGCGGAGAGGCCTGCTCCTCCGTAACGGGCCGAGAGAACCCCCGGCGCACCGCCCAGCGCGGCCACTTCGAGCCCCGAGTCGTCCGCCAACGCGGGCAGATCCGTAAACGCCAGCGCCGCCTCGGCCTTGAGACGGGCGTTGGCGGCAAACGTAGCGCCTGTCTCGTCGGGGGCAAAGACGACGCCAAACTCCGCAGGCAGGCGCAGCCGCACACCCAGCGGCGCGAGCAGCGATTCCATCTCGCGCCGCTTGCCCGGATTTCCGGTGGCGAACACCCATTCCATCAGTCAGTCCACCCCCAGCAGCGCTTCGACAAACGCGCGCGGCTCAAACGGCATCAGGTCGTCCAGCTGCTCCCCCACGCCGACATACTTGACCGGCACCTGCAGTGCATCAGCCACGGCGACGACGATGCCGCCCTTGGCCGTGCCGTCGAGTTTGGTGAGCACCAACCCCGTAAGTCCGGTGGCGGCGGCAAATTCCCGCGCCTGTGAGAGCCCGTTTTGCCCGGTGGTCGCGTCGAGCACCAGCAGCGTCTCGCGGTCGGCGCCGGGCAGTTCCCGGTCGATGATCCGACTGATCTTTGCCAGTTCGTTCATCAGATTTTGCTTGTTGTGCAGACGCCCCGCCGTGTCGCAGAGCACCGCGTCGCAACCGCGCGCACGCGCCGCGGCGAGCGCGTCAAACACGACGGCGGCTGGATCCGCTCCCTCGTGCTGGCGGACGATGTCCGCGCCGGCGCGCTCGGCCCAGACGGCGAGCTGTTCCGCCGCCGCCGCGCGGAAGGTGTCTCCCGCGCACAGCAGCACACGGCGGCCTGCGGCGGCCAGATGCCCCGCCAGTTTCCCGATCGTGGTGGTCTTCCCCACCCCGTTGACGCCGATGACCAGAACCACCGACGGTTTGGTCTCCAGATGCAGCGACGAATCCCCCACCGACAGCCGCGCCGTCAAGATCTCTATCAGCGCCGCGCGCACGGCCTCCGGGCCTTTCAGCGACTCCTGCCGGCAGCGCGCCCGCAGCGCCTCCACAGCGCCGGCCGCCGAGGTCACGCCGAGGTCCGCCAAAATCAGCGCCTCCTCCAGCTCCTCAAAGAACACCTCGTCCATGCGGGAAAAACCGGTGAACAGGCCGCCCAACGTGCCGCCCACCGCCTGTCTCGTCTTGGAGAGGCCCCGTTTAATTTTGTCAAAAAAACCCATCTTCAACCTCCTGGGAAACTCTCGAACTCTTAATAAAAAGGGCCTCTAACGTGGGCTGCACCTGCAACCCACAACCCAAATTCTTGTTTTTTGTTGCCGCTTCGCGGCAACAAGGTACTAATTACTTTCGCCAGAGGCTCCCTAATTGAGGCTGATACCCAACGATGCCTCGGCGTCCTGCAGGCGCATCGAGAGGATCTTGGAAACGCCTTCTTCCTGCGTCGTCACGCCGTAGAGCATATCTGCCGCCTCCATGGTGCCGCGCCGGTGCGTGATGACGACAAACTGGATATCCCCGGCCAACCGCCGCAGATACGCCGCGAAACGGGCGACGTTGATATCGTCGAGGTCGTGGTCCACCTCATCGAGTACGCAGAACGGGGCGGGACGCACTTTAAAGATGGAGAAATAGAGCGCGATGGCCACGAGCGACTTCTCCCCGCCCGAAAGAAGAGAAATGGAGCGCATCTTCTTGCCGGGCGGCTGCGCATGGATCTCCACCCCGCAGAGCAGCGCGTCTTCCGGATCCTCCAACGAGAGGCGAGCGTCGCCGCCGCCGAAGATCTCGCGGAAAGTCCTTGTGAAGTGCTCACCGATAAGCGCGAACTGTTCGAGGAAGATCTCCCGCATCCGTCCGGTCAGGTCCCCGATGATTGTCAGAAGGTCGGTTCGGGCCGCCTCCGCATCGTTTCGCTGTTCGGTCAGATATTCGTAACGGGTGGACACGCGGTCGTATTCGTCGATGGCGCCGAGGTTGGGGGCCCCCAACGCACGAATCGCGCTTCTCAGCTCGCCCGCCCGGCGGTTGGCCTTGGCGGTCCCGCCCGGCAGCGGCATACGAAGCGCCACCGCCGCGCTGTGCGTAAGCCCATAGTTGTCCCACAGCCGGTCCATGATGGATTTCTCCTCCGCCTCACCCGCCACCTTCTTGGCCTCTAGACGGGAACGTTCTCGCTCCATCTTCATGTTCTCGTCATTTTGCTCCCGGACCTGTTTGTCACATCGCACACGACACCCTTCCAGCGCTTGGCGCGCCTCGTACAGACCGGAGATCACCGCGCGCCTCTCCTCCGCACGCGCCAGCAACGCGCGCGCTTCGGCCCGAACAGCGCCGATCTCCTCCGTAAGCGTCCGGTTGCGCGCCTCGTAGTCCTCGATGACCGCTCTCTTCTGCGCCTGGCTCCCAAGGAACGCCTGCCGTAGCGACTCGTACTCCGTCAGCGCCTTTTCGTCGGCGGCGCACTCCGCCGTGTGGGCCGCCGTACAGGCGCGCAGTGTGGCGAGCGTTTCCGTGAGCCGCGCACCTTCCTCCGCGAGCACGCTCTGCCCGGCGGAAAGCGCGGCGAGCTCCGCCTCCGCGACCGCGGCCCGAGCCGCGCTCTCCTCGGCCGCCCGCTGCCAGTGCTCGGCGGCGGCGGCTCCGGTGCGCAACCGCTCTGACAGCGCGGCGAGCTCCGCCTCCTGGGCCGTGAGACCCTCCTGCATCTCCGTCAGCCTGGCGCCGCCGTGTGCCCGCTCGGCGCGTAACGAGAGCGCCTCGTCCTCGGCCACCCGCCGGTCGGCGGCGGCCTTGTCCCGCTCGCGGCGCGCTTCGGACAGCGCCCTGTCGGCCTGCGCAACTGACTCCGCCAAGCCGGCCAATACCCCATCCAGCCGAGCTTGCTCCGCCGTCAGCCGATCCATCTCGTTCTTGCGTGAGAGCAGCCCGACCGATTTGCCTACGCTGCCGCCCGTCATCGCCCCGCCGGGGGCGATAACCTGCCCCCCCAGCGTCACAATACGGAAACGGTAGCCTCTCCGCCGGGCCAGCGCAATGGCAGCGTCCATATTCTCCACCACCACGGTACGCCCGAGCAGGCTCCGGATGATCTCCCCGTAGGCTTCGTCACAGGTGACCAACGCGGCGGCGACGCCGACGAAGCCCGGCTCCGATGCGAGATCCCGCTCCTCCAGCGTCCGGCCCCGTACAGCCGCCAGCGGCAAAAATGTGGCCCGCCCCGCCTCGCGGCGGCGCAGCAACTCAATGGCCGCCTTGGCGTCCTCTTCCCGCTCCACCACGATATTCTGCAAGGCCGGCCCCAGCGCGATCTCCACCGCGACGGCGCAACGGTCCTCCGCGCGCAGCAACTCGGAGACCGTGCCCCGAACGCCCGATAGGCGCCCCCGCTCGTGTTCGGCCATCACGGTCTTCACCGCGCGGGAGTGACCCTCATATTCCCGTTCCATCTCGCGTAGCAGGTGCAGCCGGGACTCCACCCGGCCTCGTTCCACCGCGCACGCCTCCTGGGAGGCCCGGAGCGTCTCAATCTGTGTCTGCTTCGCGTCCGCCCGCAGCGTGTGTCCGTTCAACACATTTTGCAGCGCGGTGAGATACGCGTTCGAGTCCGCCAGTCTCGCATCCAGCGCGACCAGCGCCACGCCGGCCTCCTCGCAGACCCGAGCGCGCGCGGCAATGTCCTCACACATCGCTTCCCGCTGACGCGTCAGCTCGTCCGCCGACGCCGCCTGAGAGGAGATGGCGGCGCGGGCTTCCCCCGCGGCCTCCCGCGCGGCGCTCTCCTCAATGCGCAGCGCGTCGAGCCTAGCAAGACCCGCATCCGTCCGCGCGCCGAGCGCCTCGGATTCCTCTGCGAGCGCCGCGATATCCGCCTCCAAAGACACCAGCGCAGCCTCCGTCATGCGCAGATGGGCCCGCCGTTCCTCGATCTGGGCCGTCAGCCCGCCATCGTGCGCCGCCTCGCGGGTCTGCTCGTCGCGCAGGCGGGCGATGTTCTCCTCGTTGTTCTGCCGCGTGGTTTGCAGCACCGCGGCAGTACTTTCCTTCTCGGCAGCGGCGCTTTCCACGGCGCTCAGGTCGGCGCGCGCGGCCTCGATGTCCACTTGATTCTGCCGCTCCTCGGCGCCGATTCGATCTAGTTCGGCATACAGCGCATCCAGCGCCGCCTGCCCGGCTGCAAGCTGGGCGGTGGCCGCCTCGTAGTCGTCGCGCACCGCACCGTAGCTGTCGCGCAACTTGTCCAGCGCGCCCAGCCACAGCGCGATTTCTAGTCCGCGCAGCTCGTCGCGCATGTGCAGGTACTGCCGGGCCTTCTCTGCCTGTTCCCGCAACGGACCGATCTGGAGTTCCAACTCCTCGATCTTATCGCCGATGCGGGTCAGGTTTTCTTCGGCCAACACGAGTTTGCGCTCCGCCTCCTCCTTGCGGTGACGATAACGCGAGATACCGGAGGCCTCCTCAAACACGCGGCGGCGCTCGCCGCTCTTCTCGGAGAGGATCTCCCCGATCCGCCCCTGCCCAATCAGCGAATACCCGTCGCGGCCCAGCCCCGTATCCATGAACAGCTCCAATATGTCTTTCAAGCGTACGCCGGCGCGGTTGATAAAAAACTCGCTCTCTCCGGAGCGGTAGAGCCGCCGCGTCACCTGCACCTCATGCTGTTCCAGCGGAAAAAGCCCGCCGCTGTTGTCCAGCAGCAGGCTCACCTCGGCAAACCCGACCGGCCCGCGCTGCGCCGTGCCATGAAAGATGAGTTCCTCCATCTTTTTCTCACAACGCAACGCACGCGGGCTCTGCTCTCCGAGCACCCAGCGCACAGCCTCCGCGATGTTGCTTTTCCCGCTGCCGTTGGGCCCAACCACAGCCGTCACGCCGTTGTCAAATGTCAGTGTCGTCTTATCGGGGAAGGACTTAAACCCCTGCATGTCAAAGGACTTCAAATACACGCCATGCACCTCGGTATCTCTTCGATATCTTTATCCTACCAATGATCAGGACAGATTGCAAGCAAAGTTTCTGAGGCGCGGCGTTTTGATGTCCAATAATTGTAAATTACACATGATATACCCTCATCTATCACCCATCAGTTGTCACTTTGTATGGCACACGATCATACAATGGTTCAGGTGTCAGAAGCGCGTCTGGCGCCGCTCCCGGCCGGGAAATCCATTTTGATGCGGAGGTGTCCAGATGATTGATTTAAGCAAAACCTACCGATGCAAATACTGCAATGCGGAAATCCGCCCATGCGATGAAACCGGCGGCCGCTCCTGCGCCAGCGCACCTACGGGCCCCAGAGGGCCGCAAGGACCGCCCGGCTGTCCCGGACCGAAGGGTGACCCGGGCGATCCGGGGCCGCAGGGACCCGCTGGACCGCAAGGCATACGAGGCGATACCGGGCCCCAAGGGGATCCCGGCTCCCCCGGGCCGATGGGTCCGAGCGGATCCCGCGGGGCCGTCGGTCCGCGAGGCGACCCTGGCCTGCAGGGCCCCACGGGTGCGGGAGGTGCGTCAGGGCCGGTAGGACCGGTAGGGCCGGCTGGGCCGGCTGGAGCGGTGGGACTAATAGGACCGGTAGGGCCGGCGGGCCCGACTGGAGCAGTGGGACCGATAGGTCCGGCGGGAGCGGCTGGAGCGGTGGGACCGATAGGTCCCGCAGGGCCGGCAGGGCCTGCGGGACCAGCGGGGCCGGCAGGCCCTCCGGGACCAGCGGGACCGGCAGGACCGCCGGGACCGCCGTGACCGGTGTCCCCGGGTCGGAATCGACTTCCGACAGACCTTCGACGTGACCCTGAAAATGAGAACGCAAACACGTACGTACATCGAGGCCCGCATCGTCAGCGGCGCGGTCACGCTCACCGCGGACGCCAGCGTCTTTCTGGGCCGTATCCGCGTCCACTGAAGACCTCCCTTTCACTTAAAAGGATGCCCCAAGCCAGGGCATCCTTTTTTCTCTTTTTCGGCATTTCCATGATTCTCTTGCCATGTGGCCCGACGGATGGTATAATACTGTATTGATTTAAATGCCGGATCCATCCGGGGCACCGGGGTCTTGGGGGGAGGTTCTCGATTTGACGCCCATCCTCAAAACGGAGCAGCTCTCCTATGTCTACGGCGCCGGTACTCCCTTCGAGCATCGGGCGGTCGACCGCATCGATCTCGAAGTGGCGCCGGGCGAGTTTCTGGGTATCATCGGGCACACCGGCTCTGGCAAATCCACGCTGATCCAGCATCTAAACGGGCTGTTGCGACCCACCGAGGGGCGCGTATTCTTTGAGGACCGCGATCTCTGGCGTGACCCAAAGCAAATCCGTCAGACGCGGTTTCGCGTGGGGCTCGTGTTCCAATATCCCGAGTACCAGCTCTTTGAGGAGACAGTGGCGCGTGACATCGCCTTCGGACCGCGCAACATGGGTCTTGCCGAGGAGGATGTCGCCCGGCGGGTACAGGCAGCCATGCAACTCGTCGGGTTGGCGCCGGAGACCGCGGACAAGTCCCCGTTCGATCTCTCGGGCGGGCAGAAGCGGCGGGTCGCCATTGCTGGCGTCATGGCCATGGAGCCCGACGTGCTCATCTTGGACGAACCTACCGCCGGTCTTGACCCGCGTGGCCGCGAGGACATCCTGGGTCATATCCGCACCTACCACACCGAACACGGGTCCGCCGTCATTCTCGTCAGTCACAGCATGGAGGAGATCGCCCGCTCGGTACAGCGTATCGTCGTGCTGAGCCACGCCCGCGTGGTCATGGACGGCACGCCCCACGAGGTGTTTTCCCGGGCGGACGAACTCGAACAGACCGGACTTTCCGTTCCGGCAGTGACACAGGTCATGCGGCGGCTGCGCGCGCTGGGTCTAGACATTGACCCCGCCGCGTACACAGTCCGGCAGGCGGCCTCGGAGCTCGCACCCCTCATAAGGAGGGTGCGCCTATGCTGAAAGACATCACACTGGGGCAGTTCTTCCCCGGACATTCGCTCCTCCATCGGCTCGACCCGCGCGTCAAGCTTGTACTCACCGCCGCTTATATTGTGGCGCTCTTTATGGCCCACGGCGTGTTCACATACGTCGTCATGGTCCTCTGGCTCGCCGCCGCCGTCCGGCTCTCCCGCCTGCATGTCCGGGTCCTTGTCAAGGGCATCCGGCCTCTGGTTTTCATCATCGCCTTGACGGCTCTGCTCAATATCTTCTACACCGACGGCACCGTGTTCCTGTCATTTTGGATTTTTCGCATCACTCTTGAGGGTCTGGTCACCGCTGGACGGATGATCCTGCGGATTATCATGCTCATCATGGGAACCTTCCTGCTCACCTACACAACCTCTCCCATCCGGCTCACCGACGCGCTTGAGTGCCTGCTCGGTCCGCTCAAAAAACTGCGCGCGCCGATCCATGAGCTGGCCACGATGATGACCATCGCGCTGCGCTTCATCCCGACGCTGCTGGAAGAAACTGACAAGATTATGAACGCCCAGCGCGCCCGGGGAGCCGATTTCGACTCGGGCCATGTGGTCCGGCGCGCCCGCGCCCTGGTGCCGTTGCTGGTGCCGCTGTTTGTCTCCGCGTTCCGCCGGGCGGAGGACCTGGCCGTGGCCATGGAATGTCGCTGCTACCACGGCGGCGCGGGCCGCACACGCATGTACCCGTTGCACATGACGGCGCTGGACGGGGGCATTCTCGTCGCTCTGCTGACGGTCTCCGCCGGCGTGGGCGTCATGAGTCGTCTCGGATATTGACGTGTGAAGTAAACATTATCAGAGGTTGATGATACACCGCCGGAGGGGCTGCTCACATTGGATACACCCCGTAATATCGCGCTGCTGCTCTCCTACGACGGGTCGGCCTACCACGGCTGGCAGATCCAAAAAAACGCCGTGACGGTGGCCGCTGTTCTCTCCGGCGCCCTGCAAAGGGTCACCGGACGCCCGGTGACCCTCTATGGTTGCGGGCGTACCGACGCAGGTGTGCACGCCCGCCATTACGTGGCAAACTTCGTCTCCGCCACACGCATTCCGACCGAGCGGCTGCCTTACGCGGTGAACACCCACCTGCCAGACGACATCTCCGTCTTCGCGGCCGCCGACGTGCCGGCCGACTTTCACGCCATCAACTCCTGTGTGCGCAAGGAATACACATACTGCCTCTATACGGCGCGCCACCCGGACCCGCTGCGCCGCCGGCGCGCACTTTTCTGGCCGTACCCGCTCGACGCGGACGCGTTGCGGCGCGCGGCGGGCGATTTCATTGGCACGCACGACTTCGCCGCGTTCCGGTCGGTAGGCACGCCGGTACAATCCACCGTACGTACCGTGTTCTCCTGCAATATCTCCGCCCGGGGTCGGACGCTCCAGATCGCCGTCTCGGCCGACGGGTTTTTATACAACATGGTGCGGGCCATCGTGGGTACGCTGCTGTATGTAGGGGAAGGAAAGATCGCCCCCGGCGCGATCCCCGCCCTGTTGCGCGCTGGGGACCGGGCGCGCGCCGGTCCCACCGCACCGCCGCACGGCCTGTATATGACAGGCGTCTGGTACGATACGGCGTTGCCGTGGCCCGCCGCGGCCCGTCGCGACCCGGACTGTCTCTGACCGCGCCTCCTCCCGTGGAGCGCCGTCCGTCACCGCCTTGGCCGCGCCGCCGGGAGGAGTGAGGGGGGATTTGCCTTGAATGATTCGGAGAGAGACGCCGCGTCGGAGATTCGTCCGGCCCGGTCCGCACGCAAACCGGCCCGGCGGGTGAGTTCTACGCGCGTGGCGGTGTATGCATTGCTCTTTTTCGCCGTCCTCGTTTTCATCATTGGTTTTGTCACTTACCGCGATCAGCTCACGGCCGACACCTTCGCGGGGCTTTTTTCGCAGCTGCGCGCCGCCTTCGGCGGGGAATCGGAGGAAACGTCTGACACCTTCGTGTACGACGACTACATGCTAACCCGCTTCGCTGTCTTTCAAAAGGGGCTTGCGCTCCTGTCGGACAGCCGGCTGGTCCTGTACGGCCCGTCCGGACGGCAGACATACGCAACCGACTGTTTTCTCAAGGAGCCGGCGCTGGCGGTCTCGGACCGCACGGTTCTGGCCTACGACCGCGGCGGCACCTCTCTGCTTTGGGCCGACGCACACACCACCCTCTCCACGCGCACCTGGCCGGACATTCTCTTTCACGCCTCAATGAACCCACGGGGCGACACCGTCGTCGTCAGCAGGGAGCGCGGTTCCGCGTCTGTTGTGACGGTGCTGAGCACGCGCTTCGACGAGGAGTTCAAGTGGTATTCTTCCGACCTCTACGTACTAGACGCCGTGCTCTCCCCCGCCGGCAAACGACTCTGCGTCGTCTCGGCCGGGCAGGAGGGGGGCGTGTTTCTTGGTCGCATACTGCTGTTTGACACCGGTTCGGACGAACCTCTTCTCCGACTCGACCTACCGGACGTCTTGCCGCTCGCCGTATACGCGCTGGCGTCCGATCTGTTCTGCGTAGTCACCGAGAACGAGCTTTTGTTTTACAGCGGCGACGGCGTGGCAAGCGGATCCTATGCCTTCGGTGCCCGCAGCCTGCTGGCGTTCGACGCCGGAGATGATTTCATAGTGGTCTGTCTGGGGGACGCCGACCGCGTCGGCGGACGGCCGGAGCTCCTCTCGGTGTCGGCGGACGGCCCCCGGGCCTCCGTGTTCTTCGACGGGACACCGGACGCCCTGTCGGCGACGGGCCGCTTCGTCGGCCTCCTCTCGGCGGGCACAGCCCATGTCTACGACGCGGACTTAAAATCCACCGGCCCGGCGCTGACCGACGAGACAGCGCGATATCTTTTGATGCGCGCCGACGGAAGCGCGTTGCTGCTGGCCCAAAACGGCGCCCGTGTGTACCGGCCCTGAGCCCTACTTCCGGGTGTCCGCGAATTCTAGAGAGAGCAGGTGACTGCATTGACCCCAGTTGTGCTGGATCTGTTGATTTTACTTATTCTGGCTTTCTGCGTTTGGCAAGGTTACCGCAAAGGACTCATTTTGTCGTTGTCCGGATTCTTGATTTTGATCATCGCCCTATGGGGTGCCTCCTTCCTCTCCGATCGCTTTGTGGACTCGGTCACGGAACGAATCCATCCTCTCCTCGACTGGGTGACGGACGACGCCACAGAGGAAGCCGCCCGGTCCGAGGTCAGCGACAAAGACCCCGAGGCGCACTCGCTCTCCGTCGCCCGGAAGACGTTTTCCTTGCTCGGTGTCTCGGACAAGGAGGTGGATATCCTCGCCGACAAAGTGCTCGCCTTTATGGATGACGCCGGCGTGTCCGTCCGCGCAGGCATCTCGGCTGTCTTCATTCGCACGCTGACGTGGGTGATCCTATTCCTCTTCTTCCTCGCGATCATCGCGTTGCTGCTCACCTTGCTCACACACTTCATCGGCATGATGTTCGACCTGCCAGGTCTCAAGATGCTCGACACGGTGGGCGGCCTTGCCGCCGGATTTGCGCACGGCTGCCTGATCCTGTTTGCTATCGGATGGGGGCTGCGTTTTCTGGGTATATTGATCCCGGCCGAGTTGATCGGCGAGACGGTGTTCACGCGCTTTTTCGTACAGACAAACCCACTCGCCCTCTTTCTCTCATAACAGAGCGCAAAACCGGCCGTCGCGGCCGGAAAATTTCGCCCCGCCGCTGGGCGCGGGCACAAGTTCTTTCGATTGTATCATATGGGGGCTGATGCTGACGTGAACCTTCCAAATTCGCTCTCCTTGGTGCGCCTGGCCTTGGTCCCCGTCTTTCCTCTCGTCTATTTCTCCACACTCCCAAGCGCCCATCTGTGGGCAGCCGGCGTCTACGCGCTGGCCTCGGCCACCGACGTGCTGGACGGCATCCTGGCCAGACGTCTCCATATGATCACCCGGCTTGGCCGTGTGATTGACCCGATGGCCGATAAGTTGATGGCCGCCATGGTCGTCTTTTGCATCGCTCTTGACAATCCGATTGTGTGGTGGGCCGCCGGCGTGTTCTTCCTCAAAGAGCTCCTGATGGGCGCCGGCGCCATCTTGCAATATAAGAAGATCAACGACGTGCCTCCGTCAGAAGGATTTGGGAAATTTTCCGCCGTGCTGTTTTTTGTCGTCTGTTTGATCATCCTTGTCTTTGGTGCCGCGTTGACTCCGACGATACAGCTGATCCTCATCTCGGCGGCCACCGCCTGTTCCGTCCTCGCACTCCTCTTCTATCTGCGTCGGTTCATTGTACTGACTCGGTCGAAGAAGCACTGATGGGCATCCTGTCAGATCACCCCTTCTTGGAACCAAAGGAGACTTCTATATGCAGCCAACCCTGTGTTCTCGTTGCAAAAAAAAGGTGGCCGTTGTTTTTATTACTAAAATAGAAAACGGCAAGACGCACAATGAGGGCATCTGCCTCAAATGTGCAAAAGAGCTCGGCATCAAACCAGTGGGCGATATGATCGACCGCATGGGCATCTCGGACGACGACCTCGACAACCTCTCTCAAGAGATGATGGATGCCTTTGGAGACATGAACGAAATGTCCGGACTGCCGTCCGGCACCGGTCCGGACGAAGAGGAAGATGGCAAAACCGCCACTTTCCCATTTTTGAACCGTCTGTTTGGCAACATGTCCTCCGATAACACCGGCGAGAGCCCCACCCGTCCGGCGCGGGATCCCGAGCGCCGGGAGAGCAGCGGTGAATCACGCGCTCCAAAAAGGAAATATTTAGAAAACTATTGTATCTCGCTGACGCAGCGGGCCAAAGCGGGTCATTTGGACCGCATTGTGGGCCGCACCGCCGAGATCGAGCGTGTGGTGCAGATCTTAAACCGGCGGCAGAAGAACAATCCCTGCCTCGTCGGAGAACCGGGCGTGGGCAAGACGGCCATCGCCGAAGGTCTCGCTCTGCGCATCGCCGACGGCGATGTACCGGGAAAACTGGCGGACAAGGAGGTTTACCTGCTTGACCTCACGGCGCTGGTGGCCGGCACGCAGTTCCGGGGCCAATTTGAGTCCCGCATGAAGGGACTGATTGAAGAGATCCGTCGCCTCGGCAACATCATCCTCGTCATCGACGAGGTACACAACATCGTGGGCGCCGGGGACGCAGAGGGTTCGATGAACGCCGCTAACATCTTAAAGCCCGCCCTCTCCCGCGGGGAGATCCAGGTGATCGGCGCCACCACATTCTCGGAATACCGCCGGCATATTGAGAAGGATTCGGCGCTTGAGAGGCGTTTTCAGCCGGTGACGGTGTCCGAACCGTCGGTGGACGAAACCGTGGAGATCATCCGGGGTATCGCCCACTACTACGAGATGTTCCACGGCGTCATGATTCCCCCCGAAGTGGCCCGCCAGGCGGTGCTGCTGTCGGAGCGCTACATCACCGATCGTTTTCTGCCCGACAAGGCCATAGATCTGATCGACGAAGCCTGTTCCGACGTCAACTTGAAGACGCCGGCCATCCACCGAGCAGACCAGCTCCGCAAGGAAATCGAGGCCATCCGTCACGAGCGGGAGCATCTCATCACGGACAATGCGCCGGCGGAGTACGAGCGTCTGGCGGTGCTGAAGAGTCGCGAGATGGTCGCCATCCGGCAGCTTGAGGAAGTGACGAAGAGCGGCCCGCCGGCACTCACCGTGCCACATCTAGCCCGGGTCATCGAGCAGTGGACAAAGATCCCGGCGTCCCGCATCGAGGAACAAGAGTACAAACGGCTGGCCCTTTTGGAGGAGCGCCTCCAAAAGCGCATCATCGGGCAAAATGAGGCCATCGCCGCCGTGGCCGCCGCCATCCGGCGCGGCCGTGTGGGCATCTCGGGCAAGCACAAGCCGGTCTCTTTCATCTTCGTCGGCCCAACGGGCGTGGGGAAAACGGAGCTTGTCAAATGTCTGGCTCAGGATCTCTTCAACCAGCCGGAGTCGTTGATCCGCCTCGACATGTCGGAATTCATGGAGAAGCATTCTGTCTCTCGGATCATCGGCGCGCCGCCGGGTTACGTGGGTTACGATGAGGCCGGCCAGCTCACCGAGAAGATTCGGCGCAAGCCGTACTCCGTCATCCTGTTTGATGAGATTGAGAAGGCCCATCCGGATGTACTCAATATCCTGCTGCAGATTTTGGACGACGGTCGTATCACCGACGCGCACGGCCGCGAGGTCAACTTTGAGAATACGTTGATCGTCATGACCTCCAACGCGGGCTCCGACCGCCGCGACGGCTCCGTCGGCTTCGGCCGTACGCTCACCGAGCAAGGCAAAGAGAAGGCAATGAAGGCTCTCTCGGACATCATGCGACCCGAGTTCATCAACCGCATCGACGAGATCATCTCCTTCAACCAACTCACAAAGGACGACTTCAGCCGGATCGCGCGGATCATGCTGGACGAACTCGTCGACGCGATGGCGGAACGCGGCATGACACTCACCTATGACGGCGCGCTGATCTCATACCTGGTGGAAAAGTCTTATACGGTGAAGTACGGCGCGCGCAACCTGCGCCGGCTGATTCAAAAGGAAGTGGAGGATGCCATCGCGGTGCTGATCATCGACCACTATGCGGGCGGCCTCCTTGGCGTAGACGCCACTGCCTTGGGCGAGAAAGTGACGCTGACGGCGCTTCAGCCTAGCCTGCCCAGCCTGCCCAGGAGAAGGCCAGTCCGTTGACGGACGCCGGTTTGACCGAGGCGCTGCTCACGTGGTACGAGACCGCACGGCGGACGCTGCCATTTCGGAATATAAAGGATCCCTATTACATTTGGTTATCAGAAATCATGGCGCAGCAGACCCGGATCACGGCGCTGCTCCCTTATTTCACAGCGTTTGTGGCCCGTTTCCCCACAGTGGCCGATCTGGCCGCCGCCGATGAGCATGACGTGCTCAAGGCGTGGGAAGGGCTTGGCTATTACAGCCGCGCGCGCAACCTGCGCCGCGCAGCTCTTTGCATCATGAGCGAACACGGAGGCCAGGTGCCAGACGAGCCGGACGCGCTCCGGCGGCTGCCCGGCATCGGCGATTACACGGCGGGGGCCATCCTATCCATCGCCTTCGGACAAAAGGCGCCCGCCGTCGACGGCAATGTCCTGCGTGTACACGCCCGGATCCAATGCGACGACACCGACGTAACGACACCGGAGGCCCGGACGCGGGCGCGGGTGTGGGTGTTGTCGCTTATGCCGGACGACAGACCGGGGGATATGACGCAGGCGCTCATGGAACTCGGCGCTTTGCGTTGTCTGCCGGCCGCGCCGCGTTGCGGCGAGTGTCCGGCGGTATCGTTTTGCGGCGCACACCGGGCCGGGCGGACGCGCGCGCTGCCGGTGAAGTCTCCAAAGAAACCGCAGCGCGTCGAAAAGCGCTCGGTCTATCTGTTGCTAGACCCGGAGGGCCGTGTATTGATGCGCCGGCGCACCGAGGCGCTGCTGCACGGGCTTTGGGAGTTCCCCTCTGCGCCCGTAGCGGGGGTACCCCTGCTGTCTGACGAATCCTGCGGCCGGGCGGAACACGTCTTCACGCACATCCGCTGGCAGATGGAAGGCCATCTCTGCCGCACCCCAGCCACCTCGGCTCCGGAGAGCCACCTCTGGGCCGCTCCGGAGGACTTCGCCACCCTGGCGCTGCCCACCGCATTCCGCGCGTTCGTAAAAACCCTGCATGCCGTTTGGAAACAGCGATACTCTGAACCAAGTCCTGAAAGGGAGGGTCAAAAGGATGCTGGGATTTAAAAAGCCAAGCAGAATCATCATCAGCGCCGCCGCCGTGTTTGTCGCGGCGCTGACAGTAGGGTTGGCGGTAAATAGGACCACAGACAACGACTCAGCCATAACCGCCGAAAGCGACGAGCGGCATCTGGATACATCTTACGACGTTCACGGCGGAACTTTGCCCGACACGACTGTTACCCCTGTGTTCTCAACGCAGCAAGAGGCGGACGCATACGCCTTTCTCAGTGCCGTCGCGAAGGGCGAAGATCCGACCGGAGACGGAACCGCCGCCGAACTGCTGGGCAAAGCGTTTGATGGCAAAACGCCACATATAGAAAACATTCGCGTGCGTGAGAATGCAGACAATCAGTTCCTTTGCGATATCAAACTCGACCGCATATATGAGCCATGGACAATTACACTGTTGCTTGATTATGAAAATGGCTCCGTACGTTACTACTGTTGGTACACGCGCTATTATGAGCAGGCGCAGAATGTGATTGCATACTATCTTGCCGCGCTCGAAAGCGGAGATGTTCAGAAAATCGCGGTGGCTTTAGCGCTGGATGGTCGTCCGGCAACGGATATGCTCAATGAAGCTGAAGCTGTACTTGATTTTTACCGACAGTACGATTTGAAAGAACTGAGGCTTGCCAGTTTTGACTATGACGACGATATGACTCAGTTTGTATGTTTAGTGCAGAACCTGTACGGCGGCACTTTCGCGATTCGCCTGAATTGTATGGACGGTCTGGTCGGCCCCGACATTTGGGAGGCTACACACGCGTTCAAGCCGGAGGACATTCGCGACTTGGTATCCGCAAAGCTATATCTTACACAGGGAACGACCGTAACTCTCGACGATATGTCAACGTTACATGCACTCGAAAAACTTCTCAGTCAGAATGCGAACGAGGAAACGTTCCCGACAAAGTGTCCGTTCTATTGCCGGCTGGAATTGACCTGTACGGACGGCACAGCAGGGATAATCTACCCGGCCCTTGACAGCTGCGGCGTGTTCAAATCCGGCAGCCATTATTACAACTATGGCAACAGCAAAGCCAATGCGGATTTTTGGGCGATTTTTGGTGGAAATCCGTCTCTGTTGGCGCACAGATACGGTGAAGTCAACAACAAACCTCATCTCACTATAGCCGACGTTCGTAGACTGGCGGAAGAGAGCGAAGAATCCATTTTTCAACAACTGTCAGATTATTACAGCGATCATATCATCAATCTATATGACGAGCGTGTTAGGCAATGGACATATCCAATAGAAGGTGAAAAATGGCAGCTCGATGTGTTTGTCAGCGATGTCAACAACACGGAAACGCTGTCAATATACCTCACTCCGATTGGCTTTTTATTTCAGCCGCAGGGGGGGGTCGCATTTGAGAAAGGCGGCGTCGATGCGTATATCGACTTCGTGGAAAGCTATGTTCTGGCCGTGCTTACAGATGAGGAAATTGTTTCCGCCCAAGACATCGCGTTTGCCCATTGGTCACGCTTGTTTGCCGGAAAGTTCACGAAGGACGATATGCACTACATGGCACATATCGACGGACAGTTCGCGAACGCGGTCATCGTCAGCAGAGTTAAGGGCAAACTCGCTGTGTTCGCGGTCCATATCGACGGCATGCAGCGGCACATCATTCTCACGCAAGCGGAAAACGGCGCGTGGGAAGTCATAAATGAGGGCATTTAGGACTCCGTTTGCGTAACGTTCGTTGGGAAGCTGTCTTGCGCAAAAACGTTTTGAGAATTGCCATCACGGTCTTTCGCCGGGCGCCCCGTCGAAAAGGGACAGTCCCGCGCCTTCCGGTGCGGGACTGTCCCTTTTCGTTGTTCTATGTTCGCCGGGCGCTCCACTGGGGCCTCACCGCGTCAAAGTTTTGAGGAGGCGCATGAGCATCATCGCCGCTTCGGCACGCGTCGCGATCTCGTCCGGCGCCAGCGTCGTCCCGGTGCGGCCAACCATCAGCCCTTCCGCGTTGGCCCAGCGTACGGCGTCCAGCGCCCAGACGGACACCTTGTCCGCGTCCGTGTAGGCGGTGAGCACGTTCGCCTTCTCCGTGCCGCGTCCCTTCCAGCCGGCATACCGCAGTAAGATCGTCGCGATCTGCTCCCGGGTGATGCGGTGGTCTGGTCCGAAGCGGTTGTTTCCGTCCCTGTCGTTTCCGTATCCTTTTACAATGCCGTTTTCAGCGGCCCAAAGGATGGCGTTCGTGGCCGGCCCGTCGACTACATCGATGAAGCCGCTCGCCGCCGTCGCCGCGAGCTCGCCCTCGTAGCGGTGAAGTGCCGTTATAAACAGGGCTCTCGTCATGAGTCCGTCGGGGACAAAGACGCCGCCGTCGATATCGTCCATCAGATCATTTTCATATGTGTACTTGACCGCCTCATAATACCAGCTCCCGGCGGTCACGTCGGTGAATGGATCGGCCCACGGCCTTGGCACGAGCGACGTTCCCAAACCGCCGGCCACTTCCGCCGCCCCGCCGCCGATCTTGGAGGGCTGTCTCCAGTATTCGGCCCCTTCCTCCAGTTCATAGTCGTCCGTATAGTGGAACACGATGCGGTCGTTGTTTTCCAGATATTGCTGCGCGACACCATATAAGGGGTGGCCGTCGTTTAACGTGTACATCCAGCCCGACTTCGCGCCGTTGGTGCCCTCACCCAGCGTCACCCCGTCTTTGGTGATGGATGTGATGTAATGGCCGCTTGGGTTTTCCCATGTCAGGCCCGCCTGGGTCAGGGCTTTTTCGAGAACATCCAGCACTGTGGCGTTGCGGGAGACGGTGAAGACGGTGTTCCGGGGGAGCCAAAGGGTGAGACCGCCATGCTGCAGCGTGTGGGTCGGCCCGCCGTCCTCGGGAGGCGTATGGACGGTGTCGCCGTAGAGGGTGAGGTACACGGTGATGGTGGTGGGCCTGGAGGTCTCCGGATAGAGCACCGTAATCTCGAAGGACGCTTCCGCCGTTTTGTACCGGAGGGTGACGGTTTTGACGCCCCTGACGGTGTTGTCAAAACCGGTGAACTCGACTTCCTCGGGGGAGAGAATCTTTTTGTCGTCGTTGCTGAACGTGGCGGTGATCACCATATCGGTGGTGCTGAAGCCCTCCCCCACCACATACCAGGTCTTGTAGCCGCCGCCGATCTCCAGCTTGAAGACAGTGGCGGTGTCCCGGTGAACAGGATACTGCGCGCCCTGCGCCCAGTTTTCCAGGCTGCCTTCACCACGGTTCAGCCAGTCGGTGACCGTGCCGTCGCGCAGCTGCTCCGCCGTCACCGCGCTGGCCAGGCTGTCGGTGTCGACGCCCAGGGGGTCGTCGGTGCGGTTCACGTCGCGCCGGCTCATGCCACTGATATCCGGCGCCCCGGCGCCGGTGTTGACATAAGTCACGCCCTCGACAAAGGCGGGCGTCGGGTGGCTGGTGTCGACGTACTGCACACCGCCGATGCCTCGGGCCACCCCGGCGGTGTCCGCGTAGTAATTGTTCGTGACGATGTTGTAACGGTTAAGGGACCGGATGTAGCCGATGATGCCGCCGGCGTAGATCTCGGTCTCCGCCGGATCGGCTGTAGCCGTGACGGTCCCGATGAAGACGCTGTTGCGGATGCTGCCGGGGCCGTTGTCCCAAGCCTGCACGAGGCCGCCCTCGTCGCCGAGGAGTCCGCCCACGCGGTTGCTCCCCGTGATGTCCGCCGCGACATAGCAGTTCTCCACGGTGACGGCGGGGGTGTTGGGGGCAAAGGGGGAGACATAACCACTGCCCACAATGCCGCCCACACCGCTGCCGGTGGCGATGACCTGCCCGGCGAAGGCGCTGTTGCGGATGGCAAAGGGCCCCATGGACTGCCCCTTGAAACCAGCCAGACCGCCCACGCCGCTGCCGCCGTAAACCGTGGCATAGCTGACGCTGTCCACAATCGTGCCGTTGAAACCGCCGGCAAAGGAGCCGCCGCTCCCGGTGGCGGGCGTGTCATTCACCCTGTCGTACCCGACGACGACGCCCGCCTCCGCGGTACAGCGGACGATGTTCACGTGATTCTGCCCCGAGGCGCTGCCGCCGATGAAGCCGGCGAGCCTCGTGGTGGTGCCGCTCTTGAGCGTGACGTTGATGATGTCGACGGTGGGACCGCCGCCAGAACCGGTGGGACCGTAGTCGACGGGGTAGCTCTGTACCAAGCCGTAGCTGTTGATGTAGGGGCCGTAGATGCTCAGATTTTTGACGGTGGCGCGCCGGGCGTACAGCAAGAGGGGCGGGGAATCATAGGCGAAGCTGAGGGTGTGGCCGTCGCCGTCCAGCACGCCGGAGAAAGGCTTCATATTCCGTCCGCTGCCCGTGACGTCGCCGCCGCCGATGGGCTTCCAGGTGTCGTCCAAGTCGATGTCATTCGTGAGCTTGAAGTGGACGCCGCTGAATGGGAGACCGGCCTCGGTCTGCCGCTGCAAAGCGGCCAGGTCCGCCTTTGTACTGAGCAGTTTGGGGTCCTCCGCCGTGCCGCGGCCGGGCCAGTCCTGCATCGCCTCCCCGTAGTCCTGCGGGGTCTCGATGTGGACATAGATCGTCTCGCTGGCCTGATATCGCAAGCCGCCCACGGTGACGCTGGCCGTGACGGTGTACAGGTTCGGCCCCAAGCGCGCCGATGTGGTCACGGGGGTGATGGAACCGTCGCCGTTGCCGGACGTGCTCGTCTTACTGCCGCCCCACTGCACCGTCCAACTGTAGGTGACGGCATAGCCCGCCGCTGCGGTGGCAGCGGACACCCGCAGGTCCGACACCCCCGTCTCGTCCACACGGTAGTGGTAGCCAATTTCCTGCGTCCAAGTGATGCCCACAATCTCCGGCAGCCGTTCGCCCGGCGTCAGCACCGTGAGTACGGGGGTGGGGTCCGGGAAGACCGTGACGCGCGCCGCCTCGGAGGCGGTGCTCCGGCCGCCTTCGGCCGTGCTCGTGACGACGCAATAATAATAGATAACACCCACTGCTGTCACGGATGGGACAAACTCGGCCTCTGCGGCACCCGCCACCGGTATTCCGCTGGAAACGTCGTCCACAGTGTTTTGATACCACTGGTAACGGAGCCCCCCGGCAGCAGTGGCGTAGAGAGACAGGGCTTTGACGCCTTCTTGATGCAGCACATAGTCCGCTGACGCCGCGGGCTGGACGATGATGTCGGGCGTGAGTTGGGGGGCTGTATCGGGGGCGGTGACGGTGACGACACACCAGGGGGCGAAGATGTCCACATAGGCGTCGCCCCGGGCGGAGAGGATGTACGTGCCGGGCGCGGCAAAGCGCACCGTGAACGCGCCGTCCTCGTCGGCCGCGACCGCCGGCACAAAGGGCGCCGCCGCGCCGGTGGCGGGATTGAGGGTGACAATGGGCAAGTCCTCGCAGAGACCGGTGTCAACAATACCGTCGCCGTCGAGAGGCTGACCGTACATCATCGTGAGCAGCATGTCTCCTTTGAGGGTCAGCGTGAGATCCTCGCCGGCGACCGTCGTGACCGCCTGCGTTTTGCCTGTCTGATTCTCAAACCAAGTATAATAGTCCGTGGAATAGGCATCTTGGTAGATCAGAAATTCCACGTCGTCTCCGTCGGCCACCGGCGCGTCCGGGACGGTGAACGCCGTGTCGTCCTCTCCCGGCATCGCCCCGTCGACTAGGAGCGAGAGAATCGGTTTGCTCTCTCCAAAGGCCGCGGTGACATAGTCCTGTTCGTTCATCGTGACGGCGCCGCGCACCCAAGCGGCAAAGCCCTCCTCGTCATAGGCGCCGTTTGTGAGCACATATTGGATCTGATGCGCCCTGATCAGCGCATCCAGGCCGGAGACGGCCCCCTCGATGTCCTTGTAGCCGTAACGCTCAGACAAATCCGCCGTGACCGTCGCCGCCTGTTTGGGGACAATGTAACCGCCGTCCTGAGCGCTGAGAAAAATGTCCGCCGTCTCACGGCCGGGTTCATCGGCGGCCGGTGCGAAGACGACCTCATTGTCCCTCGCCCAGGCCACCGTCGGCAGGGTCAGCACCGAGAGACCGGTCAGGACCATCATCACAGCCAGCAGTATGGATGCGAGCCTGTTTTGCCACTTCTTCAAATTTCTTCCTCCTCCGTGATTTCACCGCGCCGCACAGCCGATCCACCCGCCGCCGCGGGCGCGATCCGCTCCGGCGACGTATGGCCACAAGAAAAAAGCTGTGACAGCAATGTCTGTCACAGCCATACTCCACGCTTCTTTCGCACATAAAACGTACAAAAACAAAGCCTATCTTTTTGTAGGTCTTCTGACTCGTGCCTTTCCAAAGCCCGAAGGGGCTTTGACACCGCGCCGCCCAGCCTTCTCAGGACGCTTCCCAATGACCGATTTTCATCGCGGGCTGCGCAATTCAGTACACTCACAGCATGGCCGGAGCAGGCGCCCGCCTGCACAAAGCGCGCACCGACCATATCCGGGATTTACACCCGGTTCCCTTGTTCATCCCCACAACCCTGTGACGCGGCCGCGGGGCCACAAAAAGATGATCTATAAGCCATTATAACATGGATTTGCGGAAATGCAACCGAGAATTCCGGCGCTCTGGCCTCTTGCCCGGATCGCCCAAGCGCCGGCGGCAAGCGCACACGGCTACAAGTGTCTCTCTACAACCTTAAAAAGAGTGTGGAACTGCCAGCAGGGTGGTAAACCGTCACAGAGAGGTTTGAGATTTCCCTTGACATCGAAACCGTCGTATGATATTATTATAATATCGAAATAATATCATATAGAAAGAGGTAACACAATGGACAAGAGGGAAAATTCCGCCGTTTACGATCCGAATCTGGAGGAAAAGAACGCCCCGGCCGTGGGGGGGATGGCCGTCATGCTCCTCAATATTCTGCTTTTTATCGCCGCGCTGTATCTCGCCGTATGGGGATTTTTGAGCGCCTACACGGCGCTCGGCGTTTGTGCCCTCGTCGCCGCCTGCTTCGTCTGTCCGATGATTTTCTGCGGTCTCAAAATCCTAAAACCGAAGGAGGCCCTGGTGCTGACGCTATTCGGCAAGTACTACGGCACCTTGAAAGGGCCCGGATTTTTCTTTGTCAACCCGCTTGTCTCCGCGTTCAACCCCTCTTCGAACGACACGACAACCGGAAATCTCACGGCCGAGCCGACAGCTTCCGCCAAAATTGGCGAGCAGTCTTTGCAGATCGGTCTCAACATCCGCCGGAAGCAAAAAATCTCGCTCAAGACGATGACGCTAAACAATGATAAGCAAAAGATCAACGATCTGCTTGGCAACCCGATCATCATCGGCATTGTCGTCATCTGGAAAGTCGCCAACACCGCGAAAGCCGTGTTTAATGTGGACAATTATACCGAATTTCTGTCGATCCAATGCGACAGCGCCCTGCGCAACACGGTGCGTCTCTACCCCTATGACATCACCGGCGAGAACATGGACAACGAGAAATCCCTGCGCGGCAGCAGCCAGGAGATTGCTGGAAAGCTCAAAGAAGAAATCCAGTCGAAAGTCAACGCCGCCGGTCTGGAGATCGTTGAGGCCCAGATCACGCACCTGGCGTATGCGCCCGAGATAGCGGCTGCCATGCTCCAGCGCCAGCAGGCGTCCGCCGTGGTCGACGCCCGCCAGATGATCGTGGACGGCGCCGTCGGGATGGTGGAAATGGCGCTCTCCAAGCTGAACGAGAAGGCAATCGTCCACCTGGATGAGGAAAGGAAGGCCGCCATGGTGAGCAACCTTCTCGTCGTCCTGTGCGGCAACAAGGACGCGCAGCCCATCGTGAACAGCGGTTCGCTCTACTGAGATGGCAGGCGACGACAAAAAAAAACAGGTCCTTCTGCGCATCTCCGATCTTCTTTGGCAGGACCTGGCGGCCTGGGCCGAGGACGACTTTCGTTCGATCAACGGACAGATCGAATATTTGCTGACAGAGTGCGTGAAACGCCGCAAAAAAGGGCATGCGCTCTTTATGCCCGACCGGACGGAGTGAAACCGGGGGCGATCCGTGGATCGCCCCCGGTTTCACTGGCGAAAATCATGTTTTTGTAAAATATCCCATTCGTG
This sequence comes from Oscillospiraceae bacterium, assembly GCA_031265355.1. Lineage (NCBI taxonomy): Bacteria > Bacillati > Bacillota > Clostridia > Eubacteriales > Oscillospiraceae > Oscillospiraceae bacterium. Next base: position 37,962 of record JAISCT010000064.1, read on the forward strand.
GCCTGCGCATCATTCGATGTCGAGGTGCATCTTGGCGGTGGGCGGCCAAAAATCCCGGTCGAGAGCAGCCCAGTCCTCGTCGGAGACCGCGAGCGTCAGGGCCTTCGCATTTTCCTCGACATGGACGGGCCGCGACGCCTTGGGGATCGCCGTCACATGCGGCTGCCGCAGCACAAAGGCCAGCAGCAGCGGCATGACGCCGACGCCGTACCTGCCCGCGACGTCCCGCAATGTTTGGCTGGTCAGAAGATCCCCGTGGACCCCACGCAGCCGCCCCGCCTGCGCCAACGGACAATAGGCCATGGCCGCGACGCCGTGCGCGCGCAGCCACGGGAGGAGGTCGTACTCGATCCCCCGGGAACCGAGGTGATAGAGCACCTGGTTGACCGCGCAGCGGGACCCGCCCGGCACGCGCCACAGCGCCTCCATGTCCGGCGTATCGAAGTTCGAAACGCCCCAGCGCCGGATCTTGCCCGTTTTGATCAGTGCCTCCAGGCCGTCGACCGTCTCCTCTAGGGGGATGTCGCCGCGCCAGTGCAGCAGATAGAGGTCGAGGTAATCGGTCTGCAGCCGCCGCAAGGAGTCGTCACAGCTCTCAAAAAGCGCCGGACGGGCGGCGTTTTGCGGGAGTACCTTGGAAACCAGCAGGTAACTCTCTCGCGGGATACCCCGCAGCGCCCCGCCGATCCTCGTCTCGGAGCATCCGCCTCCGTACATCTCGGCGGTGTCGAACAGATTCATACCCAGCGCCAGACCGCGCCGAAGCGTCGCCGTCTCGTCCGCCGCGCACGCCGGGTCGTCGCCGATGTTCCAGCCGCCCTGCCCCAGCACGGGCAGCATCAATCCACCCGCCGAAACCGTACGCCGCATGCGCAGCACTCCCTCTCAGTCACAGAGAATCATCTCCCCGCACGTCCTCTCACATGCCGGCCATGCGGTTCAGGCGCTGCCTCCTCAATCTCCTCGCATGGGCCTTTTTGTGGCGGCGTGCGCTCTGCGCGCGGTTGCCCCGGCGCGCACGCCGGGCATGGTAGCTGTTGCGGTGGTGCAACCGGAACTTGCCGCGCCCCCGGGCCTTGTCCCGCAGCTTGCGTGTGGTGGTCCTCAATTTGCTGGATGTCTTGTCTCGGATGTCGAGAGTCCTGGTCTTGATGGTGTCCAGCATCGCGCGGCCCTTGAAGGTGAATCGCCGTTCGCTGCCCTCAAGCAGGCGGCCAATGTTTTCCCGATGCATAAAAACAATCACGAATGCGATGATCGCCGAGAGTACCACATAGACCCATGTCTCCCACCCCGCGCCCCGGTGGAAGCCATACATGCATACCGGCACGAAGAGAGCGGCCAAAATCGAGCCCAGCGACACCCATCGCGTGATCAGCGTCGTGATAAAAAAGACGCCGAGCACGACGGCGCACACCCGCCAGTCCACAACGGCCAAAATGGCCGCAGTGGTCATGACGCCCTTACCGCCTCGGAACTTGAAGAATACCGGAAAGACATGCCCCAAGATAACGGCGAGTCCGGCCAGCAGCCGGCCCAACCCACCCCCGGCGGCTTCCGACATCATCCAATAGCCAAACAGGACCGCGAGGACGCCTTTGAGAATATCCCCCATGGCCACCACGGCGGCCCATTTTTTCCCCATCACGCGGTAGGCGTTGGTGCTGCCCGCGTTGCCGCTGCCGTAGTCGCGGATGTCCACCCGCAAAAACAGGCGCGACACCAAAATCGAGATGTTCAGGCTTCCGAGCAGATAAGAGACGGCGAGGGTGAGAACAATTTTCCACCAGTCCATAAAAACCTCCCGAAGCTACTCCCCGCCGCGCTGGCGCACCGTCATCCGAACGGGCGCACCGGTGAGGCCAAAGGTGGCGCGAATCTGATTTTCGAGGTAACGCCGGTAGGAAAAATGAAAAAGGCGCGGATCGTTGACAAAAACGACGAAGTGAGGCGGCAGGATACCGGCCTGGGTCATGTAGAGCACCTTGAGGCGGCGGCCCTTATCTGAAGGGGGCTGCACACGGGCCTGCGCGTCGGCCAGCACATTGTTGAGCTGGCCCGTACCGATGCGCATTTTCCCCTGTTCGAGTACAAACTGGATCTGTGCAAAGAGCTTGTCGACGCGCCGCCCCGTCAGGGCGGAGATAAAGACCACGGGCGCATAGGACATGAAGGCCAGCCGGTCTTTGATCTCGCGGCGCTTTTGGTCCATCGTCTTCTCGTCTTTCTCCACGAGGTCCCACTTGTTCACGACAATGATGGACAGCCGCCCGGCTTCGTGCGCCAGCCCCGCGACCTTAGTGTCCTGCTCGGTCACGCCCTCGGCGGCGTCGATCAGGACAAGACAGACGTCGGCCCGCTCCACGGCCATGTGTGTGCGGAGTACGCTGTAATACTCAATGTTGCCATCCACACGGGCTCGCTTGCGCATCCCCGCCGTGTCGATCAGCAGGTATCGGCCGTATTCATTTTCAAACTCGCTGTCGACCGCGTCGCGCGTGGTACCCGGTATGTCGCTGACGATGACCCGTTCCTCGCCCAGGATCCGGTTGACCAGCGACGACTTCCCCACATTGGGTTTGCCGATGATCGCCACCCGAATGCACTCAGTCTCCGTCTCCTCCGGCGTCTCTGCCGGAAAAAGCGCCACACAGGCGTCCAGCAGGTCCCCTGTCCCGAGTCCGTGCAGCGCGGAGATCGGGTACGGGTCGCCGAGACCGAGCTGATAGAACTCAAACAGACCGGCGTCCGCGGGCCCCGTCGCGTCGGCCTTGTTCACGGCGAGCAATACGGGCCGGCGCGCGCGCAGCAGCATCTGAGCCACCGCCTCATCCGCGGCCGTCACACCGGTGCGCAGGTCGGCCATCAGAACAATGACGTCGGCGCCGTGAATCGCAATCTCCGCCTGCGTGCGCATGAAGCGCAGCACGGCGTCGTCCGTGTGGGGCTCGATGCCGCCGGTGTCCACCAGGGAAAAAGACCGGCCGTTCCACTCACAGTCGGCATACAGCCGGTCCCGGGTCACGCCCGGCGTATCCTCGACAATCGACAGGCGGCGGCCCGCCAGTTTGTTGAACAACATACTCTTGCCCACATTGGGACGCCCCACAATGGCCACCACGGGCTTTGCCACGAACCTCACCGCCTCTCCGCGCGTCGCCCGCCCCCCGGGCCGGCAGCGCGCCGTCTGCGCCGGCGGACCCTCGCAACGCAACGTCCGCCTCAAAACATATTTCGCGTGTCACAGGCGCCGATCCATCCGGACGTGGACGATGCCCTCCTCAAAGAACTCCGGCCCGACGCGGACGAAGCCCAGCTTCTCATAGAGGGGCGCCGCATACGTCTGCGCGTGCAGCGTCAGTCTCTGCGCCCCCAGTCGCGCGGCGATATCAATCAGCGCGCGGCAGACCTGCGTCGCGTGCCCCTTCCGACGCTCCGCCGGCAGCACCGCGATGCGGCCCAACACTGCGGCGGCGCCCTCCGCGTACACCCGCCCGCAGGCAATCGGCGCGCCGTCCCGGCACAGTACGACATGGAACGAAATCGGATCGCAGTCGTCCCACTCGTGCGCCAGCGGAACACCCTGCTCGCGGACAAAGACCGCTTCTCGGACCGTGAAGGCGGGCGCGGCGTCCCCTCCGGGTACAATTTCCCGCAACGCCAGCATCCGACCGCCTCCTCTCCCCTTTGCGATCTCTCTGTCTTTACTATTGACGAGCTCTCTCCAATTGTATCCCAAATGTGTGGCAAAATCATGAACATTCGCCCACCGACAAAATGTTTCTGACCAGCGCCGCCCCGTCGTTCGGCACCGACGTCACCGGCGCGCCAATGGCCCTCGCGATCTCCGCCGGAGACACGCCATCCAGGCAGACGTCGCCGTCGTGACGCAGCACGCTCTGTGGGATAAACACACGGCGACCCGCCACGCGGCCCATGAGCGCGCTGATCAGATCCCGCCCGCCAAGGAGCCCGGCTACCGTCACCCCGGGACCAAACAGATGGTTCTCCACGTCAACCACCGCAAACGGAAGTGCCGGCAGACGGCGCGCCATGCTCTCCATCAACCGCCGCAAAAAAGGAGCAGCGGCCCGGCCCGTGGCGATCGTGAATGGAGCAATCGGCCCGGGCGCCTCTATGATTTCTAATTCTTGGAAAAACTCCATCTCAAAGAGCCGCAGCATCCCCACGCCGTTTTCGAGCTGCGGGTAGCCGTCGTAGGCCACCTCGTCCGGCAGCGGCTGGCCGGATAGCAGGTAAAGTTCATCCGCGCCGTAGACAACGCCGGCACCATGCCGCACACGGCAGGCCGACGCCGCGGCATCCACAACCGCCAGCACAGCGGCGGCCCGCGGCCCATCGAAGGGGGTGATCGGATAGAGTCCCGCGCGGTGCTTTGTGAGGCCGACAGGTACGACAGAGACACTGGCCACGGCCGGGTACAGCGCCGTGAGATCCGCAAGGGTTCTCGTCAGGACCGCCCCGTCGTTCAAGTCTGGGCATACCACCACCTGCGTATGCATCTCAACACCATGCGCCGCCAGCCGGCGCAGCCGCGGCAAACAATCCCCGGCGTGCCGGTTGCCCAACAGAAAGCGCCGCACATCGGGGTCGGTCGCATGCACCGAAATATGGAGCGGGCTGACGCGCTGCGCGCAAATGCGCCCCAACTCCTCTTCCGACAGGTTCGTCAGCGTGATATACTGCCCCAGCAGGAAACTCAAACGGGCGTCGTCGTCCTTGAAATACAGGGATGGCCGCAGGCCGCGCGGGAGTTGGTCGACGAAACAGAACACACAACGGTTCCGACAGCGGTGCTGCGTGTCCATTAGATATGTCTCAAACGTGAGCCCCAGATCTGCGCCCTCCGCTTTCCGCACGGACACCGTACGCCGCACCCCCGCCCGGTCGAGCGTCAGCGTCAGCCGGGCATCGTAGGTATAAAACCGGTAGTCGAGCACGTCGCGGACAGGGCGCCCCGACACGGAGAGCAGTATCTCCCCCGGCTCGATGCCGGCACGCGCGGCCGGAGATCCAGCGTCTACGCCGGTGATGACGGCGGCCATGCGGTTTCCTCCTCCGGAGATAGCGCCCCGTTTGGGCGGAATATATCGTCGTGTCTGCGGCAAGGGCGCGGTTTTTGACGCCTGAGACAACCTCTGAACCATTGAGGGGCGGAGTCTTCCTCCGCCCCTGCCCGTTGCCTCCCGTTGTCTCTCTGCGCCGTCGGCACTTACGCCTTCTTTTTCTTTTTGTCTTCGAGATGCAACACATCGCGCCCGTTGTAAGTGCCGCAGGCACGGCACACCCGGTGCGACAGTTTCAGTTCACCGCACTTGGGGCAGGCGACAAGCAGCGGGGTCTCCAACTTCCAATGGGCACTGCGGCGCAGATGTTTGCGCTGTTTCGAGGTCTTTTTCTTGGGGACTGCCATGAAAACACCACCTTTGATCGGAAGCGCGCCTTCCCCGGCTAAACCCGGCGCGAAAGGGCGGCTCTCGGAATTTTATATTGTCATGAGCGTGATACTCTATAAACGCCGGGCACGGTGCTCGGGCAGTACCGTCACGGGCGCCACTGCCGCAAGGCCGCCCAACGCGCGTCGCCCTCCGGCGGCGCGCAGTCGCACGGGCCTTCGTTTAAATTGTGCCCGCAACGCGGGCAGAGACCCCGGCAGTCCTCGCGGCAGAGATGTTTCATCTCCATCGACAACACAAGCACGGGAATCAGCACTTCATCCAGCGTCAGTTCGTCGCCTGTCAGCAGGTAAATCTCATCGTCCTCGTCGCCGGCCAACCGCTCGGCCAATACCATCTCGACGGGAATAATCGTCTCCCTCTCATACGCCACGGCACAGCGGTCGCAGGTCAGCGACAGCGTGGCCTCCAGCACAGCCTCCAACGTGAGTACGCCGGCGGTGTTGGCCACGGCACCCCGCGCACAGACGGGCGCCCGAAATGGGCGGCCCCAAGGAAATTCCATGTCGGACAGATCGAACTCACAACAAAAAGGCGCCCGTGCGCCCGGCTGTTCGATCACGTCACGCAGCGCCAATTTCACGGAGCACACCACCCGCGCGTCATCTCGGCCAAACGAGGGAAAAAACAGGCACGGTAAATATTATACGTGTGTACGCGCCATTTGTCAACGAAAATTTGCCGTTTCGTCCGTTTTTGGCACACAAGATTACACCGGGCGCGCAAAAGAACTTATCACATTTCCCCACCGCGCAAAAAAGCACGTCTGCCGAAAATTCTTCTTGACAAATTCATACTTATCGTGTAAGCAGATCATCGAAGTGCCGCAAAACGCACACAGTGTCGTTTGTGACATCAAATGGGGCGACAGCGTGTATTCCATCGACCTTGACCTGATTGAAGAAGGCGACGCCTATGAACTTCGCGGCAAAGAGATTGGTTACGCAAAGGAGGACGGCGGCACTCGGTGGAAAATTTTTGCGCGCAAAGGGTACGCACCGGAGGATTATATCGTCGCATATCCCGACGTCATCATGAGCACCTATTCCGTTTACAAGCGCGGTAAGGGCACTGTACCTCAATACACCAACATCAGCGCTTTCCCCGACCTTGGTATCACAATGGAGTTTCCTTTATAGGCTTCAAAAAACGGCTGCTTGGCTGCCGTTTTTTACAGTGTCCCCCGTTTTGGCCTCTACGCGCAACCTGCGGGGACGTTTACCTGTTCTATATCGAGTTCCTCGATGCCGGCCAGAGCGAATACTGCGGTATCGTCTGCTCCAACGGGCATATTGTGCGGCTTAAAAAACAAGACAACGACGGCTTTGCGACGACAAGCGGCCTTTTGCCAGTGGAATAAATCACCCCGATCATATACACGGCCCGATTAAAATACCACTCGTAGGGGCGAATCGCGATTCGCCCCTATAATAAATCCGCAAATCAGCTGCCGTGAATGCTGAGCCGATAGCCGAGGTTGATCAAAAAGTTGACGGCGACATTTGTCCGCGATACGCGCATGCGGCGGACAAACGAACCCAGCGAATAGAAGCGGCGGCGAAAACGGTGAAACCCCCGCCACAGTTCATCCGTGCTCATGTGCAAGGGCTGAAACGCCATCGCCGTTTTGCTGTTGTAAAAGCTCCAGTCCCCGGTCAGCAGCCGCCCCTCCGCCTTGAATTGCTCGTAAATCGGCGTCTTGGGAAACGGCGACAGAATGCTCACCGTCGCTCCGTCCACGCCGAGCCTTTCACAAGCGTCAAGCGTGTCGCCGAACACGGCGGGCGTGTCGCTGTCAAAACCAAATACGATGCCCGCCTGTATCATAATCTTGTGACGGTGAATGGCGCGGATCATCGGTTCATAGTCGGCCAGACGGTTGATCGTCTTGCCCGCATCGCTTAGCGCGTCGTCATTGAACGATTCCAGCCCGATAAACAGATACAAACAGCCCGCCTCCCGCGCGAGGGCGAGAAGCGCCTCGTCCATACAGTCGCGCAGCGTCGCCTGCGCCGCCCAGCGGCGTTTCAGCGGAACAAGCGCCCGGAGCAGTTCCTTGGCATACGCTTGATCTGCGAACAAATTGTCGTCCCAAAACACAAAGAATTTGGACGGCATCGCCGCTATCTCCGCCATGACGCTGTCAACCGGGCGCGTACGAAACGCGTCGGGGTAGATCTGTTTGAGATTGCAGTAGCGGCAATGATACGGGCAGCCGCGCGTGGCAAACACCGCGCCTTTCATCATGGGGCGGCGCTTCAGCAAGTCCCAGCGCGGAATCGGCGTGTCGTCGAGACAAACCGGCGTTTCGGACTTGTACTCGCCCTTGGCCTCGCCGTTTCGAAAATCTGCCAGAAACCGCGGCCATGTCTCCTCCCCCTCGCCAATCAGCAGGTGGTCGCAATGCGCCCTCACATCATTGGGCAGCAACGTGGCGTGGGGGCCGCCCATCACAACTTTCGCGCCGCCGCTTCGAAACTTCGCGCCGATCTCATAGGCGTGCGGCGCGTTGGGCGTATTGACCGTTATGGCAACCAAATCAAAGCTGCGCGCATAGGGTATGCGCTCGCGGTATTCGTCCACAAGGGTCATCGCGTAATCCCTCTCGTCAACGAAAGCCGCCAGGTACGGAATCGTAATCTGTGAGAAGTTGTTGAACTGAAAGCGGCGGAACCGATTGATCTCTCGGTTTTCCGGCTGGATCATCAGGAGCTGAATCATCTCTTCACGCCTCGCCCGCGCCCCCCCGCCCGTTTGCGTCCGCTTCTTTCCGATATTCCAGGACGTCTCCGGGCTGGCAGTCCAGAGCCTCGCAGATTTTTTCGAGTGTGGAGAGCTTTATGGCTTTCACTTTCCCGTTCTTTAGCAGGGAGACATTGGCCATTGTGAGTCCGACGCGCTCGGTGAGCTCAGTGACGCTCATCTTGCGCCTGGCGAGCATGACGTCCACATTGATGACAATCATATCGTTCCGTCAGCCTCCTCCTGCAAGAGCGCCGCTTTGCTGATATACCGCGCCAGCACCGCGGCGAGCAGCGCGAGCGAGATGCCGAAGATGCAGCCAAGCAAGGACAAAAACAGGATGCCGGGACGGTTCAGTCCGGCCAAAAGCAGCGCGAAGCCGCCGACCGCGAAGAATCCGACGTCGGCCAGCAGTATCGTGGCGGCAGTCTTTATCCACTTTGCCGTTTTTTGTGTGAATACCTCGTCGCGCTGTATGGCGTTGGAGACCTTCCACACATAGACCAAAATGACGAAACATGGCGCGGAAGCCGCCCACAGGTAGACAAGCCAGATGTACCCCCCACCCAAACCGGGATTCCACCCGATGAGGTCGGACAGCCTGAACGGATACACATAGCAGCACAGCGCCAATCCGCAGACAGCCGTCGCAATCGCAGCGAAACGCACGAAGGCACACAAGGTCTTGGAACTCATACAGGCCACCTCTCCCTGCATAATTTTCCCCATTGTAGCACAGGCCAATCATAATGTCAACAAAAATTTATCGCTATGCGATAAATTTTTGTTGTGAAGTGGCGGCCGGGTGATCCCCGGCCGCCACTTCACAACTTACACGTTCTGAACGATTGTGCTCAATCCGCATCAACAGGCAATAGAGCAACCAATTCAATTCCGCATACAGTGTGTTCGCATTTTGAAATGCTGCATAAAACTGACGCATGGCCTGCTACGCCTCCACCATAGCGGAGTTAACGGCTATTCCTCAGACCTGCCCCAGCAGGGTGCGCAGCGGGATGTCGGGGGCTACGATGAGGCCCTCGTCGATCTCCACGAAGGGGGCGGGGGTGCCGGCCGGCTGTTCGCTGTCGTAGACGCACCAGGGGACAGGCTCGGCGCCGTGGCGGCCTGTCTCGGTGGAGGTAACGTGGTCGGGCAGCAACAGCAGCCGGTACGGCCCTTTGACCCCCGCGCGCAACCGGGCCAGCGCCTGATCCACCATGGCAATCGCCTGCAGCTCGCTCTCCACACTCCGCGCGTGGCTGCAATCGTCCGGCGCCTCCAGATGCAGCATCACAAACGGGACGCGCTCGGTCGCCGCCAGCACCGCATCGACCTTGGCCCGCCAATTCGTCTCCAGTGTGCCGGTGGCGCCCGGCACCGCCGGCGCCTCAAGACCGGCCAGCAGCGCCATACCCCGTACCACCGGCACCGCGGAGATCACCGCGCCGCAAAGTCCGTATTTGTCCGCAAAGGGTTCGTAGTGCGGCCAGGCGCCCGGCCCCCAAGGCCAGAGCGCCATGCCCCGCGCCCGCAGGACCACCCGCGCCCGCAGGACCACCGGCGCCAGCGCGTCCGCGGGCCAGTGGTCGTCAATGACGTCGCCTTGCACATTGTGGGGCGGCGTCATTCCGGCGGGCGGCGGCATGGGACCCGTGATCATCTGGCGGAACCCCGGCTGCGGGTGGAATGTCCACCCAACGCGCGCCAGTTCGCCGGCCAGCGCGGCGTCCGCCGCCAAAAGCCGCCCCGCCGCGAGCCCCTCCTCGTCCGACAGGTCCGGGCACGCCTCCGTCAGCGTCCCGTCCTCCGCCACGCGCACAAGATTGGCGCGCATCGCAAACTGCCCCGCCGGCAGCGCGATACCCATGCCGGAGGCCTCCACGGGCCCGCGGCCCGTCAGCACCGAGGTGTCGTAGCCGGTGATCAGCGGCATGGCGGTCTCGGTCCCGGCCGCGAAACCGTCCGGGATCGTGCGTACCCGGGAGAGCCCGCCCTGCCCGGCCAGCGCCGCCATCTGCGGCTGCGGCCGGTACTGCAGCGGCGTCAGCCCACCCAACGCCACCAGCGGCGTATCGGCCATGCCGTCGGCCACCACCATAAAGTATCGCATTCGTCCGCCCATGCCACTCATCTCACTTTACTTTAGTACCTTGTTGCCGCGAAGCAGCAACAAAAACAAGAATTTTGGTTGTGGGTTGCAGGTGCAACCCACATGAGTTAGAACAGCCCGCTGAGGACGCCGTCCGCATCGATGTCAATGCCCTCGGCCGCCGGCCGTTTCGGCAGACCCGGCATCGTCATGATCTCCCCAGTGTACACAACGACAAAGCCGGCGCCGGCCGACAGTCTGGCGCCGGTGACCTTCACGCGAAACCCCGCGGGCCGGCCCAGCTTCTTGGGGTCGTCGGACAGCGAATACTGCGTCTTCGCCATACAGACGGGCAGACGCCCATACCCCTCGGCCTCCAGCTGGTCCAGCGCGCGGCGGGCCGACGGCTCGATTTCGAGACCGTCGCCGCCGTATACCTTTCGCACAAGGGTCTCGATCTTTTGCACCAGCGAATCCTCGTCCGAGTAGACAAAGCGAAATCCGGAGGCGCCCTCCGCCGCCGCCAGCACCCGCGCCGCCAGGGCCTCACCGCCGGCGCCGCCGCGCGCCCACACGTCGGCCGGCACCACCGAAAAGCCGCGCCGCTCGCAAGCCGCTTGCAGCCACTCGATCTCCTCGTCCGTATCCGTCGGAAAACGGTTGAGCGCCACCACGGCCGGCAGCCCGTACCGGTCCGTCACATTCTCCACATGGGCCAGCAGGTTGGGCAGCCCTCTCTCCAGCGCCGCTGCGTCCGGCTGGTCATAAGTACCCCGGGCCGCGCCTCCATGATGTTTGAGCGCGCGCAGCGTCGCCACCACCACGCAGGCCGACGGGGTGAGCCCCGCCTGCCGGCACTTGATGTCGATGAATTTTTCGGCCCCGAGGTCGGCGCCGAAACCCGCCTCCGTGACCACCACGTCGCCCAGCCCCAGCGCCAGCCGCGTGGCGATGACGCTGTTGCAGCCGTGGGCGATGTTGGCAAAGGGCCCGCCGTGCACGAGCACCGGCGTGTGCGCCAGCGTCTGCACCAGGTTGGGCTTCACCGCGTCGGCCAGCAGGGCGGCCAGAGCGCCTTCGGCTTTCAAGTCGCCGCAGGTGATCAGCCTGCCCTCGTAGGAACGCCCCACGACCAGCCGGCGCAGACGCACCTTGAGATCGGCGAGGTCGCTGGCGAGACACAGCGTGGCCATCACCTCGCTGGCCGCCGTGATATCAAAACCGTCCTCGCGGGGCATACCGTTGACCGGCCCGCGCAGCCCGACCACCACATGGCGCAGCGCCCGATCGTTGACGTCCTGACAACGCCGCCAGGTGATGCGCCTTGGGTCCAGCCCCAGAGCGTTGTCCTGCTGGAGATGGTTGTCGATGAGCGCCGCCAGCAGGTTGTTGGCCGCCGTGACGGCGTGGAGGTCGCCCGTGAAGTGAAGGTTCAGCGCCTCCATGGGCACCACTTGGGCATATCCGCCGCCGGCCGCGCCGCCCTTGACGCCAAACACCGGGCCGAGTGACGGTTCACGGAGCGCCAGCACCACGCGCTTGCCCAACCGGGCCAGCGCGTCGGCCAGCCCCACGCTGACGGTCGTCTTGCCCTCCCCCGCCGCGGTGGGGGAGATGGCCGTGACCAAAATCAGTTTGACGTCCGGCCGTACCGGGCGCGAGACAAGCAGCGACAGACTCAGTTTGGCCTTATCCCACCCCCAGGGTTCCCACTCGTCCGGAGCGAGCCCCAGCGACGCGGCGATGTCGGCAACCGGCCGCTTCTCGGCGGCCTGGGCGATCTCAATGTCTGTCTTATATCCCATGCTTTTGTCAAATCCTTTATTTTACAATTTCATCGAGAAAGTGCCGCCGCCGGGCAGCCATCAGGGTATTGCGCAGCAGCATGACGCGCGTCATCGGGCCCACACCGCCGGGTACCGGCGTGATGTGGGAAGCCTTGGCCGCCACCTCGTCGAAACACACATCGCCCACAAGCCGGCCGTCCACGCCCCGGTTCATCGCCACGTCGATGACGACGGCCCCCTCCTTCACCATATCGCCGGTGATAAGCCCCGCCTTGCCAACGGCGGCCACCAGGATGTCGGCCCGCCGCGTGACGTCGGCCAAATCCCTGGTGCGGGAGTGGCAGAGGGTCACGGTCCCATGGCGGTGCAGCAGGAGCATGGCCTGGGGTTTTCCGACGATGTTCGAGCGCCCGACCACCACGCAGGACCGACCCTGCACCTCGATGCCGTAGGCGTCGAGCAGCGCCATGACGCCCGCCGGCGTGCAAGGCACAAAGTCAAAGTCACCGATCATGATGCGCCCCACATTGTAGGGGTGGAAAGCGTCCACATCTTTGGCCGGATCGATGGACAACAGCACCGTCTTCTCGTCCAAATGCGCCGGCAGCGGAAGCTGCACCAAAATGCCATGGATGTCCGCGCGCCGGTTCAGGGTTTGGATGAGCGCCAGCAGTTCCTCCTGCGCACAGTCGCCCGGCAGTGCGTACTCCTCCGACAGGAGGCCGCAGTGGGCGCAGTCTTTCTTTTTGTTGTTGACATAGACCCGGGACGCGGGATCGTCCCCCACAATGACGACCGCGAGCCCCGGCGTGACCCCGCGTGCGGCCAGCGCGCGCACTTCCTGCGCAATCTCCGCTTTGTTCCGGGCCGCCACGGCCCTGCCGTCGATCAGTGTCACAGCGTCTCCTCCTCCGGCGCCGGTCTCGGCTCCGCTTCCGTCTCTTTGGCCTCTTCGGCTTTCTCCGTGGTCTCGCCGGCGTCATCCGACGGCCCGCTCTCCGCGCTCTCCACGGCCGCTTCAAGCACAGCCGCCTCGGCCTCCGGCCCGACCACATTGAGCGTGACTTCCTCGGCCTCCTCGATCTCCGGCGCCGGCTCGGCCCCGGCCGCGGCCCCGGGCTCCGCTCCCTCACTCAGGGGCGCCAGCGTGGCCGGGTCGTGCGTACGGAAACGCCAATTGTAGATGAGCAGCGCCACGGCCGCCGCGCAGGAAACAAACCCCAACACCTGCGAGATGCGCAGAGAGGTGTTAAAGAAATATAGGCTGTCGGTCCGCAGCCCCTCGATCAGGCCGCGGCCCAGGCCATACCAAGCCACATACATGAGAAAGACCTGGCCGGTGAACTTCCGTCTCGTGAGCACCCTATGTAACAGGAGGAAACCCAGCAGCGTCCACAGTGATTCGTACAAAAACGTCGGATGCACCGTGATCCGGTTGTTGATGATCTCGTCGCCGATACGATTTACAAATACTTCCATTCCCCAGGGCAAATTCGTTCGCGTACCGTGCGCCTCTCGGTTGATGAAGTTGCCCCAACGCCCGATGCACTGGCCGATGAGGAGACCGAGGGCCGCCACGTCCATCAGCGCGGAAAACCGCAGTTTTTTCACGCGGCAAAAGATATACGCCGTCAGCACTGCGCCGATGATCGCGCCGTAGATGGCGATACCGCCCTTCCAGATCTCGTAGATCTTCTGCGGGTACGGGTTTTTGACCGGGTCGTAGACGAATTCCCGGAAGTTAAACACGACGTAATAGAGGCGCGAAAAGATGATCGCCACCGGCACGGCGAAGAGCAGCGCATCGATGAAATCGTCCTGCCGGATCCCCACGCGGGGGGCGCGGCGCACCGTGTAGTAGGCCGCCAGCAGGAAACTCGCCGCGATGATGATGCCGTACCAGTAGATGCCGCGGCCAAAGATCGTGAATGCGACGGGGCTCGGATCGAACTGAAGCCCCAGCCCGGGGAAAACAATGGGGTTGTCTGTCATGACGTGCTCCTCCTTCTTTCGTCAAAACGGCAGCGGCCGCACGCGGCGCGCCGGGACTTTCAACTTTCTTCTTCATGCGCCGGTTCGCCGCGGGCCACTCCCGGCGTGACGACGGACAGGGCGGCACGCGCCGGGACAAACGCCTCGCACAAAAACGCGTACGCCGCTTCCGGTGTCAGCGTGTCGAACAGGGCGAGCACATCGAAATACCGTGCGTGCGCGAAGTGGGCGTCCGCTTGCAGGCGGCACAGCGCTTCCGGCGCATCCATCTGGCGCAGCCGGGCACCCAGCGCCGCGCGTTTCAGCCGCTCAAACCGCACCGTGTCCATCCTGTCCCTCCCGAGTCTCGCCACCTCGTCGAAGAGCGCCTCACGCACGGCAGTCGGCTCCGGGCTCTCGCCCACGGCAACCAGGCACGCGCCCTCGGGCACGCGGAAAAGGCCGTACCCGTAATCGCGGTTGATAAGCCCCCTCTCGTAGAGCGTCTTGTACAACGGCGACGCCGGACCGGTGAGTGCTTCCATCGCGAGCTCCCCCAGCAATTCGAAACGCAGCGTCTCGGTCCCCGGCGCGGGCGGCGCGCACAGCGCGCCCAAGGCAAAAAGCGGCCGGGCGACCTCCATGGCCCGTGAGACACTGCCGCGCGCGGCCTTTTGACACAGCGCGCCGTAATCGCGCGTGAGGACGGGCCCCCGCGCCGCCGGCCACACCGCGCCGGCGACGGCCTCCACCCGCGGCGGATCCACATCTCCGGCTACGCAGAGGCACATGTGCGCGGAGCGGTAGAAGGCCGCGTGGCAGTCGTGGAGCATATCGGCGTCGATCCCGGCGATGGACGCTGCCGTCCCGGCGATCGGCAAGCGGACCGGATGCGCGTCGTAGAGGGCCGTCAGCAGATTCTCGTACACCTGGCTGTGCGGGTTGTCCTCCATCATGCGAATTTCCTGTCCGATGATACCCTGCTCCTTGTCCACGCTCTCCTTTGTAAAATACGGTGTGGACACAAAGCGCAGCAGGGTGCGCAGATTCTCTTCAAAACGATCGGTGCAGGCGAAGTAATAGGCCGTCATGGCGTGACTCGTGAACGCGTTGGACGACGCACCGGTCCGGGCAAACGCCTGCAACGCGTTTTCGCCGTCCGGCATGTCAAACATCTTGTGCTCCAGAAAATGCGCCACCCCCGCCGGGGTGTCCCGCCAGGCCCCGTCCGCGGCGAAACGGACGTCCACCGACCCGTAGTTCACGGCCAGTATCGCATAGGTCTTGCGGTACCCCGGTTTGGGGACGACAAAGATCGGCAGGCCGCCGGGCCCCTCGCCGCAGATCAGCGTCTCCCGCACATTCGGAAAGTCGATCCTATTCATCTGTCTCCTCCCCCCGCAGGAAATATACCGTATCCCAGGCGCCGCCTGCCGCCGCGGCCGCAACCTCCGACCGGCCGACATCGCGCAGTCGTTCGGCCAACGCGTCCGGGCTCTCCGTGCGACCGGCCGCCGCCTGCCCCAAAAAGTGATCTTCCAACCGGTCCGGCCAATCCGCAGCGGCGCGCAGCCGGTGGATCAGCGAAAGCCGGGCGGCCTCCAGCTCCTCGTCGGAGATCTCACCCTCCGCCACAGCCGTCCACTGGCGCAGGATCTCCGCCTGCGCAGCCGCGCGATTTTTCGCTTCGATGCCCGACGATACCACAAGGATCCCCTTGTGGCCCTTCAGTTCGGCGGAGGCGTAATAGGCCAGCGACAGCCGCTCCCGCACACCGAGGAAGAGTTTGGATGTGGTCGTCCCCCCGTACACCGCCGCAGCCAGCAAGGCCGCCGGGTATTGTTCATCCCCCGCGGCCACGCCGAGGCGCATGCCCAAAATCAGCGTGCCTTGCGTTACATCCATGCTCTCTTCGTAAGTCCTGCACGACGCGGCGGTGCGCACGACGCGCGTGTCCGCTCCGTCAAAGAACGCGGCCCGCGGCAGCGCATCCAATACGCCGCGCCAGATGTCGGCCGCCTCGTCCGGCGGGCGCGACCCGGCATAAAAAAGCGCAACCTGAGACCGGGCCAGCACCGCCCGGTAATGCGCCCACAGCGCCGCCGGCTCGATCGCCTCCACCACATGGGCCTCACCCAGTTCATGGGCGCCGTACGCCTCCTCGGCACACATATGCGCCAACATCCGGCGAACGGCGTAGGTCGGTTTGTGGTTTCGCTCGGCCCGGAGCCGGTCGGCCAGCACCGCGCGCTCCCCGGTCACATACGCGGGCAGGAAGGCGCCATCCCCGGCCGGATCTAACAGAACCTCTCCCATCAGCGCCGCCATGTCGCGCAACTGGTCGGGCCGACCCGGCAGATACGCGCCGTCCACAAAACCGGCCGTCAGACCGACGCACTGCACCTCGCCCTTTTTGCGCACGGCCGGCTTCAGCCGGGCGCCGTACAGCGTCTCCAGCCGGGCAGCCAGGCGCGTCATATCCGGGTGTCTCCGGCTCCCTCGGCACAGCACTTGGGGCAGCAGAGCCGACAGCCCCGCTTCCCTGCGCGACAGCGGTCGCAGCAGCGACAGCGAGAGCACGCCGGTTTTGAATTGCTCTGTCTGCAGCGCCGTGAGTGTCACCCCGGGCCGCACGGTCAGTCGGACAACCTCGGCCATCTCGTCATCTCCCCGCCCCGAACGCGTATGGCCCGACCCTCGGGCAGGCATTCGGCAGCCGTTATTTTCATGAGCATTATACTACACCTGCCCGGGAAATGGAATACTTTTTCCACCCGATTCCTCCGCGCGGGCCTTCGCATCCGCCTCTTCGCCGATCTTCCACCTTTTCCCGCCGGCAAGAACCGCACCCGCGCGCCAGTCGGCGGGCCGGCGGGGTCGGATGGCAACAGGCGCTCCGTCCCGCCATTGTACGCCGAGGAGATGTTCCACAGCCACGCGGTAATACCAAGCGGCGGCGCCCGTGTAGGCGCTCCAACCGCCCCGGCCGGCGTGCGCCTCGTTGTCATATACATCGGCGGCCAGCACATGCGGTTCCACGCGGTACACGGCCAGATCATGCGTCTCCGGCAGCAGGAGGCGCAGGAGTTCCCAGCCCCGCTCCGTCTGCCCGTCCAGCAGAAACCCCATGGCCAGCCATACGGCGGCGTGGGTATACTGTCCGCCGTTTTCCCGCACGCCGGGTACATAGCCCTTGATATAGCCCGGGTCAGGCCCGTCGGACCCAAAGGGCGGCGTCAGCAGGCGTACGATGCCCTTCTCTCGGTCGACCAGCCGCGACCAGGCGCTTTGCAGTGCCGTGCGCCGTCGGGCCGTCTCTGCGTCTGTGGAGCCGGGGACCAGCAGCGCAAAACTCTGGGCAACCGAGTCGATTTGACAGGCCCCGCCTCCGGCGGCGCCCAACGGGGCACCGTCGTCGTAGTAACCGCGCCGATACCAGGCCCCGTCCCAGGCCGCTTCCGCCGCCTCCGCCAGCGACGCGGCCGCGTGTCTCTGGCGCGCGGCCGCGGCCGCGTCGCCCCGACTCTCACACAGCGCCGAGAGCCTCGTCAACGTGTGGACGGCAAACCATGTCAGCCACACGCTCTCGCCCCGCCCGCCCGCGCCCACGCGGTTGAAACCGTCGTTCCAGTCGCCGCCGCCCATCAGCAGTAAGCCGTGTGCGCCCGTGCCCCGCGCGAGCACCTGGTCGGCCGCTCGCAGGCAGTGCGCGTACACGGGCTCCCTGTGGAGCGAGATCGCGGGCGTCTCATAGCGTTCATGCTCTCCTTTTGCCAGCGGCGGCGACGAGAGATAGGGTACCGGCTGGTCAAGCAGAGCGCCGTCTCCGGTCTTCTCCACATATTCGCACACCGCATAGGGCAGCCACAGGAGATCGTCGCTGCACCGGGTCCGTACGCCCTTCTCACCCAGGCCGGACCGCCGTACGGCCGGATGCCACCAGTGCTGCACGTCACCCTCCACAAACTGGTGGGCACAGGCGCGCAGGATCTGCCGCCTCGCCGCAGCCGGATCTCCGTAGACAAGCGCACACACGTCCTGAAGCTGATCGCGAAAGCCGAAGGCGCCGCCGCACTGATACAGCGAGGTACGGGCGTGCAACCTCACGGCCTGCACCTGATAGAGCGCCCAACCGTTCAAATAGCGATTCAGCGCCGCGTCCGGCGTCTCCGTTCGGATAGGACACACCCGCGCGCGCCACCAAGCCACTGTCTCCGCGCGCGCCCGCGCGGCCTCGGCTTCGTCGGCGAGCGCCCGGAGCAACTGCAGCCCAGGTTCGTTGCACGCACAGCCGCACACCAATACGAGCGTCGGCGCGCCGGTGCGCCAGGGGATCTCGCAGGAAAACGCACCCGGTCGCTCTTTCACCGCCTCCAGCGGCGCGGACGCCAGGATGGCATAGGTCTGCGGGTTATACGCCGCGCGGTAGTACGACCGGGCCGTGACCATCCCGTCTGCCTGTTTTAGCAAAATCTGATTTTGCGCCGCGTCGTCCGGCCCCATTCTGAGTGCGCTCTCGTAATGCAGTCCGGTGCCGGCTGTATCCTTCCCCTCCACACGTACCGTGAGCACCCGGGCCATCCGGTGCGGCGGCACGAAGGCCTCTGTGATCACCTGCGCTGTGCCGGCCGTCTTCTCCCATCGGGCATACCCGAAACCGTAGGTGACCGTCACCGGGCATCCGTCGCCGTCCGCAAACAGCGACACCAACCGCCCCCTCAGCCGAACGGCGATCCGTTCGCCGCCGCGCACGGCCAGCGGGTCGTTTATCCACGGTGTCAGTTGGTTCTCCCGAGCGTTGCGCCGCCAGAGGTAACCCGTTCCGGCGTCGGTCACCAGCGCGCCAAAGGCAGGGTTTGCCAGCACGTGGCTCCAGGCGCAGGGCGGCAGACCCCGCGCCGTGTCGAACTGGAAGGCACCATCCGGCAACCAGCGGCGCGATGGCGCGGCGATCTCCGGCGGCGCGCAGGACAGCGTCACGGCGATCTCCGGCGGCGCGCAGGGCAGCGTCACGGCGGCGGCTTCCCCGCAGATCCGGCGCGCCACGGCGCGCAACAGCCGCGTCTCCTCTGGCGTGCAGGCGCCCCTGTCGATCAGATGCACGCCACCCCGCGCCCCCAACGCGTTCTCCGCGCCGATATGCTTCAGCGTCTCCATCACCAAGTTGCGCGTCGGTCCGCGGTAGTCGGCGCCATCTCCCGTCAGTATGGCGAGATCGCAGGCCGTCCCGCACAAGGACAGCATCCGATGTTGGCGGATGAGTCGCCCCAGCCGCTCGGCAGGCGTCGCCTCCGGGTCCGTGCACAGGAGCAGCGGCAGGTCCCCCGAGAGGCCGAATTTCCACAGTTCGCTTTGATCCAGGCGGTTCTGCCGGGCGGCGCCGGGGTCCACACCCGGCCCAAACAGCAGTCCGCTCAGCATGTCGAAAGCCTCCAGTGCTTCGGCACCCGTCAGTCCGAGCCGCCGCAGCAAGCCTGGCAGGCCTCCGGGCTTTTCCGCCGGGGCGGATAGGCCTGCCAAACGGGCCGCCGCCGCCACCGCGTCCCGTTCCGTGTCCGCCACCGTGAGCGCGAAACGCACGACGGCCGTCTCTCCGGGCCCAAGCGACAGCGGCACGCGGGCCAGAACGCAGGGATCCAGCACAGTCCCTCGGCTATGCCCCGGCGGTCGGCGTACCGCACCGTCCAACGCCGCGGCCCCGCCGCGGCCCAACGCTCGCTCGCGCGAAGTGTCGTAGGTCACGCCCGGGTGGTCGCAGGTGAACGCCAACCAGGCCTCACCGCCGCCGCCGCGCGGCCGGCGGCGCACCGTGACTGTCTGCACATCGATATATGTCTCCAAAAACAATTTGGAAAACGCCGGGTGGGCGTCGTAGTCCGCCTGCACGGCCAGCACGGGTTCCCAGTAACACGCCAGCGTGAGCGTTTGGCTCGCCTTGGCGGTGTTTTTCACTGTGGCGGCGCGCCATTCCCCCACCTCGTCGCCGGGTACTCGCGCCTCCCATTGCACGTCCCACCCGTCTGTTCGAATCCACCACCGCGCGTGGGTCGCGTCGAAGACATATCCGCTCTCCGGCGCCTCGCCGGAGCCAGCAGGCAGGCCGAGGACGCGCCGGCCGTCATCCAGCCGGAGCACCAGGCCGGACGCGCCGAGGTCCCGGCCCTGCGGATCGAAGCGCGTAAGCTGCCGACCAGCCCCACGGGACGATGTCGCCCCTGTTCCCATACAAAGCAGCGTGTAGGAACCGTTGGCAAGCAGATGGCAGACAGACGCTCCTCCGATGGCGCCGGTGCGGTGCCAGTCCTCTGGTGCGGCGCGGGTCGGCTTTTCGGGCACCTCCCGCCCAAACGGACGCACCGACACGGCGCCGACCGGCACCTTCTCTTGAAGAAGTTCGGCAAAGGCGCCCATCTCCGGATCGCGCATGAAGCGCCGCTGCATCACCTGGGTGCGCAACGCATTGTCCACGGCCAGCAGACTCATCCCCAAATGGTGCGACATAAAACAGCGCACGATTTCGAAGGCCCCCCGCCCCGTTCGGCGGGCCGGTGTGAAATCAATCGCCTCAAACAGTCCGTATCGCCCCTCCATCCCCAGCGCGCGCAAGGCACGCAGGTTCCGCATCGCCGCCTGCGGCTGGGCGAGCAGCGCTAGGTAGGACGCATAGGGCGACACCACGTATTCCCCGCCCAGCCCTCGCTTGAACGCCAGTCTCGGCACGCCGTGAGCCTTGTAGCGATACTGCAGCGCGCTGTCGAAGGCGTAAAAGCAGCTCTCTGAAACACCCCAAGGCACACCCCAACCGCGGCCCTGCTTGCGGTGGCAGTAAACGCAAAAACGGGCGCTCTCAAACAGCAGCGAGTTTTCAAAACAGGGCATCAGCAGGTGCGGCATCAGGTATTCGAACATCGTACCCGTCCAAGAAGCCATACCGCGATAGCGGTCGTCCATGACCAGCGCCCGCCCCAGCCGCCGCCAGTGCCGCCGCTCTACCTCTCCCCGGGCAATGGCAAGATAACTTGTCTGCCGCGCCTCCGAGGCCAGCAGGTCGTAATGACTTTCGGAGAGCTGCCCCGTCTCCGCATCCAGCCCAATGGCAAACAGACGCCGCCGGGCATCGTAGAGCGGCTGAAAGTGCATGGCCCGGGCGAGTTTGTCTGCGCGCGCGGCCAGGTCCCCCGCCGCCGCGTCGCGTAGCTCACCTAACCCTTCCCGCAGCGCGATCAGACAGCAGGCGAGGTTGCCTGAGTCCACGGTGGAGACATACCGGGGACGCAGGATCGCCAATGTGCGGGTATCGATCCAGTTGTAGAGATGCCCGTGCCACTTCGGCAGCTCCTCCAGCGTCGTCAACATCCGCTCGATCAGCCGCAACGCACGTTCAGCGCCCGCGAGGCCGAGGTCGAGGGCGGCCAGCACACAGAGCAGACCGAGCCCGATGTTCGTGGGCGAGGTGCGGTGCGCGAGCCCGGCGGCCGGCTGTTCCTGCCAGTTGTCCGGCGGCAGGTAATGGTCCTCCGGCGTGAGGAAGTCCTCAAAATACTGCCAGATGAGCGCCGCCTGCCGCATCAGAAACGCTCGGTCCGCCCCCGGCAGCCGGCGGGGACAGCGGCGGGGCCGTCCGGTGAGGGAGAGCACCACCGGCGAGAACACCCAGAGGAGGCCCACCACCCAACCGGCGGACGAAAGCAGTGTACACAGCGTTCCCCAGACGACGGCGAAGCCCATCTTCCGCCCATCGCGCAGAAAGCCGCTGACCGCCGACCGTTCCGACTCGGCGGCCGTCACCCAGCGCAGCAGGCGCCTCCGGCTGACGTGCACTCGATACAGCGCCGTCGCCGCCGCCTGCAGATAGACGAAGGCCGTATGGGGCAGCAGCAGGAGTTCGAGGCCACATTGCAGCGCAGCGGCGGCCACGCCTGTGATGATGTCGGAGTGATATCGGATCCGTCCGCCGCCGCGTACAGCCCGCTCAGCAGCCGAAAGCAACAGGCGCGAGGCCGCGCACAGCACGGCCAGCCCTCCGACGATCCACAAGGGACGGGCGGGCGCGGCAAACCCCAGCGTCAGCGCGAGGAGCAGACACGCGGGCGAGAGGCTACGGCGCAAATTGTCCAATATTTTCCATTTCGAGAGGATTCCCAACGGATTGCGGCTCCGTCCGCCGGCGCCGTCCCGCACGCGGCGACCGAGCCAGCCGGCGATCTGCCAATCCCCGCGCGTCCAGCGGTGCAGACGGTCAAACCAAGCTCCCACCCGCGTGGGGCAGCCGTCCGTCAGCTCCACATCCCCAAGCAGCCCCGCGCGCAGGTAGCAACCCTCCAACAGATCGTGGGAGAGGATCAGATTTTCGGGAAAACGCCCGTCCAGACAGGTAAGATAGGCATCCACGTCGAAGATCCCTTTACCAAGAAAGAGGCCGCGGCCGAAGAGATCCTGGTAGACGTCGGACGAGGCGCCGCCGTACGGGTCGATGCCCCCCTGCCCGGCGAAGACCCGCGTGAAGAGCGTCCGCCCCGCCGCCTCAAGATCCACGGCAAGCCGCGGCTGCAGGACCGCGTGGCCTGCGGTCACCACCCGACGCGCCGAGTCGATCTGCGGCGCCGTCAGCGGGTGCAGCATGGCTCCAACCATCTCGCGCGCCGCGCCGGCGGTCAGCCGGGTGTCGGCATCCAGCGTGATGACATAGCGGATCTTCCGTAGCGGCGCTACATCGCCCGTCGCCGTGCGCAGGCCCGTCG
This sequence comes from Oscillospiraceae bacterium, assembly GCA_031265355.1. Classification (NCBI taxonomy): domain Bacteria; kingdom Bacillati; phylum Bacillota; class Clostridia; order Eubacteriales; family Oscillospiraceae; species Oscillospiraceae bacterium. The sequence goes on from JAISCT010000064.1 coordinate 60,772, forward strand.
GGCGGCCGCGCAGCAGGCGCATCAGCTCCAGCAGCGCGCCGCGCTTCCGCTCCCAACCCATGTACATTCCGTCTCGGACGTGGAACTGGCGATCGCGCAGAAAGAGATAGAAGCCTCCGTCGTACCTCCGATTGAGCGCAAAGATCGCCTCCTGCGCCGTCCGGAGGACCGACCTGTCCCCAGGCCGCCGTTTCGCCGGCGCATCCGGCAGATCGGCCAACAGACCAAACAGAAGCCTCTCGCCCGCGTCTCGGTTTGCAAGTTTGTAATTTTCCAGCAGTTTGCACATCTGCCGAGCCCGTCCGCTGTCGGTCAGCAGCACCGAGATTACACACAGCGCGGATCCATGCGCCGGGAGCCCATGGGCCAGCTCCAGCCTGGGGATGCGGCGGGGCGAAACCAGGCGCGTCGCCGCGAAATCCACTACCGACTTCACAAGATCCGAGATCGGGAGCAGCAGCAACGCCGCGGCCCACAGCGTGCCGGACAGCGTGCCCGCCAGCGCCGTCAGCGCCGCTGTGAGAGCAAAGAAAGCTCCGAAATACAGCATCCCGGCCGGTCGGCGACGCCGGCGTCCCAGCGGCTGCTCCCAGATGTAGTAACCCACATGGCGGCGCCGGCCGGCCGGCGCGCGGCGCGCCAATTTTAGCACGGCCTCGGCGGCCTGCTGTTCGGAGAGGCGCGCGCGGCGCGCCAAACGGGCGAGCGCCCGGCGGTATTCGGCGCGTGACGATTCATCCATCGCTCCGTATACCTCCGCCGGATCTCGGCGGAGCAGCGCCTCGATGGTGCTGGCTTCCTGCAGACATTCGGTCAAATCGTCGTTGGCCAGCATCCGCAGTGAGGTAACCGCCTGACCGGTCCACGTACGCAGACGCGCGTCCGCAGTCGCCGCACGCGCCGGGTCGGCCGCGGACGCGCGCAGCATCTCGTCGCACAGCTCGGCCACGGACTCGACCAGCGCCGCCTTGAGCAGCGGAACAAAGAGCCACAGCTCTTTTTCCGAGAGCGGCCACACCGTTTGCGCGCCCGCGAGGTAGCACCCGACCCGCGCCCGGGTGACAATGTTTTGTCCCGCACGCACCAAACCGGCCGCGAGCGTGTACACCGCCGGCAGCCCGGTCCGCCGGTCTGCCGGGAACCGCCCGGCGCGCTGCAGTGCCAGCATGGCCTCCCGCGCGGCGCGCTCCACGAGATAGCGGTTGTCCAACAGCCACTCGACCGCCTGCGGTATGTGTGGCTGCCCGGTCGAAAGGGCTGACAGTTTCAGCGCCGCCGCCCGAATCGTCCGGAGCTGCCGCCCGAGCCGCCCGGCCAGCCGCGCGCCGCGCGCCGCGCCTTTGCGCTGCAGCGTGCGCGCCGTGTTTTTGGCGTATTGCCCGAGCCTCGCCTCCTCCACCTGGATCCCCACATCTCCGGCCGACATAAACGACACCCACCTCCGACGTTTTTCGTGCGCCGGCGCCGCGCGCCGGTCGCTTTGCCCTAGCATGGCCCACCGACGGGGCGGCTATACCGGCGCGCTTCGCCTTGTCTTATCTTGTCTTGACAAGACAAAATTGGAGCGCGCATAATGGAGATACAGGCAGAGGAATGTCAAAGAGAGGGGGAGCCTCATGACACTGTTCGAGAGAGCCGACCACATCGTGCGCGCCCTGGAAACGCGCTATCCGGACGCCACCTGCGCGCTCACCTACGAAAAGGACTATGAACTGCTGTTTTCCGTACGGCTGGCCGCCCAGTGTACGGACGCACGGGTAAACATCGTCACGCAGACGCTGTTTCGCACCTATCCGACGCTTCAGTCCTTCGCCGAGGCAGATCTGCCCGCGCTGGAAGAAGCCGTGCGGCCGTGCGGATTTTTTCGCCTCAAGGCCCGAGACATCCGCGCGTCGGCCCGTATGCTGCTGGAGGCATTCGACGGGTGCGTGCCGGACACCATGGAGAATCTGCTGCGCCTGCCCGGCGTGGGGCGCAAAACCGCCAATCTCATCTTGGGCGACGTATACGACAAGGGCGGCATCGTGGTGGATACGCATTGCATGCGTATCGCAAACCTCCTGGGTCTCTGCCACGAGAAAGACCCACACAAGGTCGAGCGAGCACTCGATCCGCTGATCCCGAAGGAGGCGCAGTCGGCCTTCTGTCATCGGCTGGTGTGGCACGGGCGGGATACCTGCATCGCGCGGCGGCCCCGCTGCGGCAACTGTGTGCTGCAAGCGCACTGCGATTTTTTCCATCGTAGCGCGTGACAAGACGCCGTGCGGTTTTCCCAAAAATCCACAAAAAAATTCAGGTATTTTCCGCACGGGGCTCTTGACAGGATGGTGGGATTGGCGTACTATATATATGCGTCTGATTTAGGCTCGGCGCAATATATGGTATGCTAAAAGCCCTATGACAGGAGTGACCCCCATGAAAACGCAGACTCTCATCATTCGCGAAATCCGCAAGCGCGACGGACGGATGACTTCCTTTGATCTGGGCAAAATCTCCTCCGCCATCTCGCGCGCCTTCATGGCCACCCATCACAACGCCCGTTTGGAGGAGTCCGAGCGTCTGGCCTACGAGGTGGCTGCTCTGCTGAACGAGGAGGGCCCACAGGCCCCCGATGTCGAGCACATCCAGGACACGGTGGAGCGGGCGCTCATCGAAAACGGCTACGTGCAGACCGCCAAAGCTTACATCCTCTACCGCGCCGAGCGTTCGCGCGTGCGCGAGATGAACACCCGGCTGATGAAGATCTACGAGGACATCACCTTCCGCGACGCCTCCGACTCCGACATCAAGCGAGAAAACGCCAACATCGACGGCGACACCGCCATGGGCGCCATGCTGAAGTACGGTTCCGAGGGCGCCAAGCAGTTCTACGAGATGTTTGTCCTAAAACCGGAACACTCCGCCGCCCACCGCGAGGGCGACATCCACATCCATGACCTCGACTTTCTGACGCTGACTACCACCTGCTGCCAGATCGACATCGTCAAACTGTTTCAAAACGGGTTTTCCACCGGTCACGGCACGCTCCGCGAGCCAAACCATATCTCATCTTACACGGCGCTCTGCTGCATTGCCATCCAGTCGAACCAAAACGACCAGCACGGGGGCCAGAGCGTGGTCAATTTTGACTACGGCATGGCGCTGGGCGTGGCCAAGACCTATGTCCACCTCTACCGGGAGAATCTGGCCCGGGCGCTGGAAATGCTCGCCGGGCTTGAGGACGCGGAGGCGCGCGTGCGCGCCGTGATGGCGGCGCTCCTCGTCGAAACGGGCCTGCGGCCCACGATGGCGGGCAGCGACGACTACCGCGCCGCTGAGCACGCGCGCTGGCTGCCCGAGATAAAGGAGGACACCCTGACCTGTGCGCAGGCCTTTGCCGAGGCCCACGCGCTGAAGGAAGCGGACCACGCCACCTACAAGGCCATGGTCGCCTTCATCCACAACCTCAATACGATGCATTCCCGCGCCGGCGCCCAGACGCCCTTCTCCTCCGTCAACTACGGTCTGGACACCTCCCCAGAGGGGCGCATGGTGATCAAAAACGTATTGCTCGCCACCGAGGCCGGGTTGGGGCACGGGGAAACTCCGATTTTTCCGATCCAAATCTTCCGAGTCAAATCCGGCGTCAGTTTCAATCCGGGTGATCCGAACTACGACCTCTTCAAATTGGCCTGCCGCGTCAGCGCCTCGCGCCTGTTCCCCAATTTCTCTTTCCAGGACGCGCCTTTCAACGCCGCCTACTACAAAGAGGGCCAGCCGGAAACCGAGATCGCCTACATGGGCTGCCGCACCCGGGTGATCGCCAATGTGTACGACCCCGGAAACGAGATCTCCAACGGACGCGGCAACCTCTCGTTCACGAGCATCAATCTGCCCCGTCTGGCCATCAAGGCCAAGGAAGATGTGTCGGCTTTCTTCGAAGATCTGGAGCGCAAGATGAATCTGTGCATCGATCAGCTCTACGAGCGCTTTCTCATCCAAGCCCGCAAGAAGGTGCGCAACTTCCCGTTTCTCATGGGCGAGGGCGTGTGGATTGGCTCGGAGGCACTCGACTGGGACGACGAAGTGGGCCAGGTACTGCGGCACGGCACATTGACCGTCGGCTTCATCGGGTTGGCGGAGGCCCTGAAGGCGCTCATCGGCGTGCACCACGGAGAGTCCGAAAAGGCGCAGAATCTGGGACTTGAGATCATCAGCAGCATGCGCGCCCGGCTGGATGAGGAGAGCCGCCGCCGGCAGATGAATTTCACGCTGATCGCTACGCCGGCCGAGGGCCTCTCCGGGCGCTTTGTCAAGTTGGACCGCGCGCGCTTCGGCCTCATCGAGGGTGTGACGGACCGCGACTACTACACAAATAGCTTCCATGTGCCGGTTTATTTTCCGACAACTGCGTTTGAGAAGATTCGCTTGGAGGCTCCTTATCACGCGCTCACCAACGCCGGACACATCACCTATGTGGAGATGGACGGCGATCCACTGCAAAATCTTGAGGCTTTTGAGCAGGTCGTGCGCGCCATGCAGGCCACCGGCGTAGGGTATGGCTCCATCAATCATCCGGTGGACCGTGACCCGGTGTGCGGGTTTTCCGGTATCATCACCGGCAGCCAATGTCCCGGCTGCGGCCGTCGCGAGGACGACGGCGTCCCGTTTGAGCGCATCCGCCGGATCACCGGCTACCTCGTTGGTACGTTGAATCGCTTCAACAATGCCAAACGCGCCGAAGAAAAGGACCGCGTCAAGCACTGCTGACGAACGCTTTGCAAGCATTCAGGAGGACTATGTGATTCTTGAGGCGACGGCACGTGGCATTATACAGGCGAAGACGGCGGGAGAAGCGTAAACTTCCCCCCGCCGTCTTCGTCTGTCGTCCGGATTTATGACACGTCGTACACCGGTATATCGCAGCCAAATTTTTTTGCGTTGCCTCGCCATTCAAAAATTTCATCATGGCTATGGCATTTCGCCTGAAAGTGTGTTACACTGTCCCTGCATAACTCCAATTTGCATCTGGGTGCCTCTAAAAATCTCACATTCGGCTGCGGCGCTGGATCTTTTCCCGGCACATTTCTCAAAAAACCTCGCGAATACACCCAATATTCGCTTTTCACCCCACCGAGCGAGCTCGGCAAAGTATCATGCAATAAGGAGGAAATATCCATGGCTGACATTGAACTCACATTGGACACCACCGGCGCAGAGACCGCCTCTGCGCCGACTGTCGCCGCCGCAAAAATCGCGGATTTGGCTGTTATCGAACAGCAGGCATCGAAACTGACCCCGGAGGAGCGGCGGAAAATTGACGACTTTGCCGCCAAGATCAACATCCATGACACCGCGGTAATCGCTCGCTACGGAGAATCCGCACAGACCAAATCATCTCAGTTCTCCGAATCCGCTCTTCAAGGGATCAAAGGCAAGGATTTGGATGCGGTCGGCGATATGATTACTGGCCTCGTCGTTCAAATCAAAGGGTTTAAGCCCGAAGATGAGAAAAAAGGATTGGCGCGTCTATTCCAGAAAGGCAAAAATTATTTGGAGGAGCTGCGCGCCCAGTATGCCGACGTCAGCAAGAACATCGATAGGATCAGCGACACGCTAAAGGGTCATCGTATGACGCTGCTCGCCGACGTGACTGTGCTGGACAAACTTTTCGAAAGCAATCTGCAATACTTCAAGGAGCTTACTATGTATATTCTGGCCGGCAAACAAAGACTGGCTGAAGTGGAAAACGAAGAACTGCGCGAGCTGCAGCGGGTAGCAGCCGAAAGTGGTTTACAGGAAGATGCACAGCGCGCCAACGATCTGGCTGAACAGTGCAATAGATTTGAGAAGCGTATTTACGATCTCGAACTCACTCGCACCATCTGCATCCAGATGGCGCCGCAAATTCGTATGGTGCAAAATACGAATGTCATCATGGCTGACAAAATCCAGACAAGCATTGCCAACACGATCCCATTGTGGAAAAACCAAATATTGCTGGCTTTGGGACTGGAACACAGCAAACGCGCCATTCAAGCGCAGCGGCAGGTCAGCGACATTACAAATCAGTTACTGCGCGAGAATGCCGACAAGCTGAAAATGAACACCATCGAAGCGGCTCACGAATCTGAACGCGGCGTCGTAGATATCGAAACTCTCGTTCATACAAACGAGAGCATTATCACGACACTGGATGAGGTTCTGGCCATTCAGCAAGAGGGCAAGCAGCGCCGCCGCGAAGCCGAACAGCAGCTGGTTGATATCGAAAATCAACTCAAAACCCGGCTCCTGGCTGCGCGCAATCCGCACTAACCAGGAGGAATCGCTATGAAGAAAGTCGGTCTCGGTCTGATCATTCTTGGTGCAGGCTTACTGTTGCTGACCAACACAGCCGAAACCACACTTATCATCCAGATGGGGATTCGGGCATTTTCTTTCCTCTCTGTTTTTCCATTTTTTTCTATTTTTGCCGGAATTGTCGCCTTGGGTATTGGTTTCGCGCCGGCGGTCAAGGCGCGTCTGACAGCCCAGGCCGCGATTCGGCAAAAGGAAGAGGAGAAGCGGGCCGAATCCAGGCCGACTCTGTCTTATTCCGCCGGCTCCTACGATCCAATCGACATCAGGCGGCGGTTGGGGCGGCTCAAGGAGCAAAGGCCAGATCTTGCGGGCGCGCTCGCAAAATGTGAAGCGCAAATGGACGCCATGGACAGACGTCAGGCCAAACTCAAGGACTTATTGGATCTCAATGAGGCAGAATATCTGCGGGCGACAGAAAGGCTTCTTGATGAAGTGGAACAGTTTATCTGCAAAAACTTTCGCAAAGTCATCAACCGCGGCATCGTATCCGATTTGGAGGATGACGATGTCTTCGCGCGGGATGAAAAATACTCTACGCATTTGGAGCTCATTGAGGCGGTGTTAGCCGGCAATCAAACTGAGCTGGACAATATTAAAAGATTCTTAGCAGACCTTGCCGACCTTGTCAGTGAGCAAAACGACAAGAGCGAGACCACCCTGCAAGCATGGATGCAGGTCATCCGAGATTCGCTCAAAAAGGAGGAGATTTAGTTTGTTCAAAGTGAAAAAATCTGTTTTTTGTATGCTAGCGGTACCGCTCCTGGTGTCCGCCCTGGCCGGCTGCAATGTGAGCAGCACCAATACAGACCGCGAAAACGCGCTCAGTTATGACGATGCCGTGAAGGAACTGACCACTTTTGTCGGCACGATTGAGAGGGAGAGCATCACGGCGCCGCTCGATATCTATACATCGGATGACGACACCGCCAGCATCTTGGCGGATATCAGCACTTTCCCGATTGTGGTCGAGGGGAAGGGACAGATCAACATTGAGGTGGCGGCGGCCACCGAAATGAGCGCCTCGGCGCCGGACGATTGGATGAATGTCGTCGCCGAGAGATTCAACAGGGAAAACCACACCATTGGTGGCAAGACTGTCAGTGTCTCCATACGCAGAATTACTTCCGGCGAAGTCGTTACTTATATGGCAGATGGCGACTATAGGCCCGATGTGTATGCCCCGTCCAATTATGCCTGGGGCGAAATGCTCAAAGCGCACGGTTTTGGTGTCGTTACGCTGTCCACCCGTATTCTGGGCAATACCGCCGGTATATTGATGGAGAAAGAAACTTACGAAACATTCACCGCCAAATATGGAGCGGTCACTGTGGACAAAGTGTTGGAGGCCAGTCTGGCCGGCGACTTGACCTTTGCCTACACCAATCCGTTTACAAGCAGCACCGGATTGAATATCTTTACGGCCATGTTGCACGCGTTTGACACAAACAATCCGCTCTCCGCTACGGCATCAGAAAAACTCCTGGAATATCAGAGAAAATCACCTCCTGTGGCCTATACCACCGCCGTGCTGAGAGACCAGGCAAGCAAGGGAATTATCAAAGCCATGGTCATGGAAGAACAAGCGTATCACAACACACCTGAACTGAGAGATTATGTCTACACACCGCAGGGCATCAGGCATGACCATCCTGTGTATACTTTCGACTATGCGTCGCAAGAACGGCAAGACGCCGCGAAGCTTTTTGTGGAATATTGCCTGTCGGCCGACAGTCAAAAACTCGGTGATGAAAAAGGTTTTAATCTGCACAATGAATACAAGGAACAACCTTCCGGGCTGGATGGCGCAGGTTTTCTTGCTGCGCAAAAGTTATGGAAACAGAGCAAAGACGGCGGACGTCCGATTGTCGCGGTTTTTGTCGCGGACGTCTCCGGCAGTATGGACGGACTTCCGTTGAATGGTCTGAAGGAAGCGTTGGTCAATACATCCAAGTTCATCGGATCCAATCATTACGTCGGTCTTGTGACCTATGCGAGCAAGGTCTACGTCAACCTGGAGATTGGGGAATTTGACAATACGCAACGGGCTTACTTCTCCGGAGGCGTCAAATCACTTTTTGCCGGCGGGGGCACTGCGACGTACGACGCTGTCTTGATTGGACTTGATATGTTGCTGAAAAAGCAGCAAGACGTTCCCGACGCAAAACTGATGTTGTTTGTCCTCAGTGACGGCCAGCAAAACGAAGGCTATAATTTTAATAGGATCGCACCCATTGTGGGCGGATTGCAAATACCGATTTACAGCATCGCCTACAACTTGGACAGCGGCAGTTCGGCGGAAAGTGAACTCCAGAAGCTATCGCGTATCAATGAGGCCGTACTCATCAACGCGAGCAGCGACGACTTGATCAATCAACTGCGAAATTTGTTCAATGTGCAGATGTAAATAACTTTTTTTATGAACACATAGGGGCGGCAGAATGCCGCCCCTATGTGTTCATTTGTTTTTAATTTGCGATGTTGTTTGTCCCCGCGGCAATCTTTTCACCGACCGCGGCACAGAGCGGCGTGCCATCATCGCTCCAGGCGAACGCCTTGTAAGCGCCGCTCGTGCCCGAGGCAGGAAAGACGGCAACCAGCGGCTGTTCACTGCCGTCGGCCAGATCTACGCTGTCGAAATCGACGGATATGAGTCTGCCGTCCTCATCGTAAAAGGCCACGATCAGTGTGCCCGTCACGCCCTGTCCTGAAGCATTCGACAGCACCGCTTTGACGCTGCCGTCCTTTTCGGCGGCGGACAACGTTACACCTTCCTCAATAAACTTAAATGTGTACGCCTTCGACGGAGCATAAAGATCGAAAGCATACTTTGGAGAGACGCTCACCTTGGTCGTCCCGGGCATAGCATCCGCGGTTTCATACGCGATGCGCACGAAATCATAATCGGAATACATGCCTATATTGGGCACGTCGGAGCCGGCGGTCAGCCGGGCCGTATATTCGTAAATATCCGAGTCAAAACCGTCGACGCGGTCGATGTCCGGGACATCCTTCCATTGGCCGTCCGCGAAGTACTGGACTTTCCATCCGTCCGGCCGAATCACGCCGTCGTCCCACGCGCGGTACCAGAACGCCTCCATCACGACAAACGTCTTCGGTTCGGCAAAGTCGTATTCGATCCAGTGCTCACCCCAACCGACGGACGGGTCTGTCTGATTGCCGGCCCATGTGCTCCAGGTGCTGCCGCCATACAGCGACGTGGGCGACACGACGCCGTCGTTGACGGCCGACAGCGTGGCATACGGCGTACACGTATACGAAGCCGCGACGGACGACGCGGATTGCTCCGCATACGTGCCGTCCGCTGTTTTGACGCGCAGCTCAACCAACCCGACCGGCGTCGCGCTGTTCGTGAGCATGCGGATTTTGTCCGTCGTCACGGGCGCGAACATCGCCGTATTAAAACTGTCATACGCGACGCCGTATTCTGTGGCGGCGCTGGACATGACGGGCAGCGCTTTATGCCCGCTCACTTTCCATTCCTGTATCCCGACCGTACCGTTCGGCAGCGACGCGCCTCTGCCTGTCAGCGCCAGCTGTATTTTGGTCGCCAAGATCGGTTCAAACGTATATGTGTTGAACACATCCTTTGTGAACACGTCGTGCGCGTTTGTCGGGATGACCGCGCCCTTGAATTCGTCGCCGTAGAAATACTGTATCTCCATCGAGGCCGGAAGCTGCACGCCGCCGCCGTCGTCCGACCATACGATATCGCATCCGTCGATGACGACGGGCGTGTCGAACGAATACCACACAGTCGGCGTGAGCGACTGGCTCCACGACGACCACTTGAAGATGTTGCCGCCGTGCTCCGACGCGACGATGCCGTCATTGAGGCCGCTCACCTTGTTGCCGCTGTATACGTGCGACGCGCCGGGCACGCCAAACATCTCCAGCGGATACCTCTCGGACGGCGCGCCTATGACGCGCCACTCGCGTATGCCGGGATATGTCGTTATGTCAGTGCCGCTGTTTCGCGTGTTGTCGATGATCATGCGCAGCTTCGTCGTCGTCACCGTATCGAACTCGTAGCGATTGTACTGCATGCCGAGGAATGTGTCGAACGGCGCGGCGGGCGTCACGGGCACGAACGCTGTCCCGTTCCAGTACTGGATGACAAGTCCGTTCGGCACGTTGACCTTCCTGTCCGGCGCGATGAACCAGTCCACATCACATGCGTAAACGTCAATCGGCTCGGCAAAATCGTACTGAACCCACGGTGTCTGCGACTTGCCGTAAGCCGTCCAGCGCCCCGCGTTTTTGCCGCCGATCGTCACCTCGGATATGACGCCGTCGTTCAGGCCGGTGATCGCGTCGTAATCGGATACGTGCGACGCGGTTGGGAAGGCAAAGCGCTCCCACGGGTATTCGGTCAGGGACCCGCAAATCTGCCACTCGCGGATGCCCGGCGCGCGCTCCGTGTCTTCGCTTGGTCCTGGCGTGAGCTGAAGCCTTATGCTCGTCGTGAAGACGGGTGTAAAGCGATAATATGTGAATGCGTTTTTGTTAAATACGTTGTAAACACCGGTCTGTGCGTTGAAATTGGCCGCGGTCTCTTCGGGTTGCGCGGACCACGCGGCGGCGGACACGTGGCGAACTGGATTCACGTGCACCCAGTCCTTTCCGTCCCAATATGATATTTTCATCGCGGAGGGTATTTGCACACCGCCGCCGTCGTCATACCAACTGATATTCGCGCCCCAAATGATAACGGGCTCGTCGAAATCATAGCGCACAAATTCGTCGGCGGGGTGGTTTGTCGTGCCATTCCAAGCTGTCCAGCGCTCCTTGTTGGCTTCGCTCGTATACTTACCGTCGTTGAGGCCGTCGATGCTATCGCCGGAATATGTGTACGATGCGCTGGGCGTGGCGTACATTTCCAGCTGGCCGGATGGTGCGGGCACGATCTCACTGAGGTAAACCGTCATCGGCAGGGCGCCGCGGTTGTTCCACGCGTAATAGGGGATCATCGTCAGCGGCGCGCTGGTTTCACCGTCCTTTGTCGAAATGGTGGCGTCCGCCTTGACGGCCAGCACGTCTTTGAAGAAATAGTCCGTGTCTTTGCCGTCGAGATTGCGGATCCATTCAGTCGTAAAATCGACCGAGGGCTGGAGGATGTAACGGCCGAGGGCGTATGCGTTGTCGGCGGATTCGGCGGCATAAACGATCGGGCCGCGCGTCACGGCCACAAGCCCGTAGTTGGTCGTAACGCCGGGGTCTGCGTAGAACCGCGTCGGCTGCATCGGAAAGTCGATCTCCACTTTGTCGCCATTCTGCCACGTGCGCGTGACGACGACATACCCGTGCGCGTCCGGGACGGCGGGTATCGAGACCGTGCCGTTCAATGTGATGCTGTTGTCCCACTTTGCCCAGTTTGGCACGCGCAGGCGCATCGTAAATGTCAGTGGCGCGGCCACGGAGACGACGGTCGAGACCTCGCCGGACCACGGCATCCCGGACTGTGTCGTCAGTTTGACGGGCTGGCCGTCCACCGTGAAGCTGCCCTCGTTGCCGATATACAGGTTCGTCGTGATCTCACGGCCGCGCTGGGTATAGACGTACTGGCCGACCGACATCACCGTGCGCATCAGATTGGTCGGGCAGCAAGCCGTGTCCGTCCACATAAAGCGACTGATCCCGCCGGCCGACTGCATCTCATTTTCATAGAAAAAACGGTCGCCGGCCATGTTGACGCCGCTTATGACGCTGTTGTAAAGGCCCCGTTCTATGACGTCGGCGTACTTGCTGTCGCCGAACAGCATGTTCATGCGTTTGTTCCACATCACATTGGCGATGTTCGCGCACGTCTCGCTGTAAGAGCCTGTGTTGGGCAGTTCGAAGCGCGCGCCGTAGCCCTCGCCGTGGCCGTCCACGCCGATCCCGCCGGTCACATAGGTCTTGGCCTCCTCCACGTCTCCGGCCAGCGCCAGCAGCGCGGTCATGTACTCGTCGGTGTCCAGCGCAATGCTCACGTCCGCCATGCCGGTGTAGAGATATCCGGCGCGGACGGCGTGCCCGACCGCGCTGCTGGCGTTCTGCACGGGCACGTCATCCTGCGCATAGATCCCATGACCGCCCGGCATCAGGCGGTCGTTCCAATCGTGGCCACGCGCGTCCAAAAAGCGTTTCGCCATCTGAATATAGGGATCCGCTTTCGCCGCGTAGTCCACGCCGTCTTTTGCGCCGATTTCGCGGCACAGATCGGCCAGCTTGACAAGCGCCAGTTCGATCTCCTCATGCCCGGGCGCCTGCTGCTTATTGCCCGGTTTGAACAGGTCAAGCATATAGTCGGCGTTTCGAATCGCCATGTCGAACAGGCGCGTATCCTGTCCGTTTGTGGCGCGGTAATGCGCGACGGCCGCCTCGTAGAAATGGCCGGCGATGTACAACTCGTGGTAGTTATAGTTGGTCCACCTGTTGCTTGCGCCGCCGCCGCCGTCCAGCGTGTAGTATGTGTCGAAATAGCCGTCGTCCATCTGGGCGTCCTGGTAATACGGTATCCACTCGTTCAGTTTGTCCCGGATGTAGTCCTGCCCGGCGATGGTCTCCGGGTCGCCCTGTGGGTCGATCTGCAGCGCGTAGCACATCGATTCCAGCACCTTATGCACGTCGGAATCCACATACATCGGGCCGGCGAACCTCCCGTAAGGCTCGCCGCGGTTTTTCAGCGCCATGTTCATGATGTTCGGCATCCCATGGTTCCACTCGCTGACGCGCGCGATGCCGCTCGGTATGCCGCTCAGGATGAACATTTTCTGGTACGACTGCCAAAACGCGTCTGTGATCTTCACCTTTGTGAAGTCAACGGCGCTGTACGGCGTCTCAGTCATCGGCGCCGCCGCCGCTGGGACACTGAATCCGGCCATAAAGCCCACCGAAACAACGGCCGCAAGCGCGAAAGCTCTGAGTCGCTTTGCAAAATTCATCTTCACACACTCCCTCATAAAATGTACTGTCGATCCTTCTTCCTCTCTATACATTTTACACCACTTTTATGACGGAGTCTTTGCAATATTTTGATATGTTTTGGCTTTTCCCCTTTTGGGGTTGGTTTACTGTCAGCGGTGCGTGCTCAATCGTCAACCGTTACCATCGTGTCTGTCTGGAAAAAATACAGCAGCCGCTGCGCCACCGGGCGGCCGGTGATGGCGGCGAGGGCACGGGCGTAGGCCTCCACTTGGGGGCGGTAGAGGGCCGCGCGCGCCGGTTCTTCCCCCGGCGCGACGGCGTCGGTCTTGAAGTCGAGTACCGTGAGACCGTCCGCCTCCTCAAAGTAGCAGTCCACCACGCCTTGGAGTAGGATTTTCTCTCCCTCGCCCGCGCCGAGGAGCGGCGCAGCCGGCACGAGCAGGGAAAATTTGAACTCCCGGACCACGTGCGGCGATGCCAACAGCCGCAGTCCCAGCGGGTGACGAAAGAACGCGGCGATGCGCGCCGGGGGAACAGCGTCGGCCTGCTGCGCCGTCAGCAGACCCGCCTCTCGGAGACGCACCGCCTCGGCGCGCACGTCCGCCGCCGCGCGGCAGGCAGCGAAGTCGGCAAATTGCATGAATAGATGCAGTGCCGTGCCGCGCTCCGCCGCCGTCGGCCCGGTCTGTTCCCCGACAAACCGGGGTCTGTCGAACGCCCGCCCCGCACGCGGAGCGCTGCCGCCCGGGCCCTGCTCCGCCTCCTCAGCCGCCTCTTGGTCGAGGAAACGGCCCTTGAGCGCCGTGGCCGTGAGCTTGGACGGCAGCGCCACCGCGTCCGCGTGCGGGTAGACATAGGCGAGCCGCCGGGCCACGTCCGCCGCCAGCGTCTTGTCCACCGTGTCCGTATCCGCCGCGGCGGATACGGACGATTCACCGTCCGACGCGGGAACAGGTGGTACGGGCACGGCAACGGACAAGGTCATCCGCGGCGTCTTGGTGCAGGCCAGATACAGCAGCAGCCAATCGGCATAGGAGCGCCCCTCAAGGACGAGCTGCGGGGGCAGCGGGGCGACCGGCGCGCCCGCGGCGGCCGTCTCCCACTTTTGGCGCGCGGCGATCACCGACGGAAGCGCCACGCTGAGGATCAGTTTCTCCCTGGCACGCGTCATTGCCACATACAGCACCCGCATCTCCTCGGCCAGCATCTCGACCGTCAGTTTCTCGGCCACGGCGCGGTACGCCAGCGTTGGGTATTCGATCCGGCGGACGCTGTCCCGCCGTTTGGGGCCCACACCGAGCACCGGATGAAACAGCAGCGCGGCGCGGCTGTCGGCCTCATTAAAACGCTTGGCGCAGTCGGCCACCACCACAATGGGGAACTCCAGCCCCTTGGCGCGGTGGATGCTCATGATCCGCACGGCATCCCCTGTTTCCGGCGCCGCCGGCACGGGCGGCGGGCCCTGCCGCCCCAGGGCCTCGATCCAGCGCAGGAAGGCAAACAACCCCCGGGCGCCGCCCGTCTCAAACCGCGCGGCCAGCTCGGAGAGCACACGTAAATTGGCCTGCCGCGCCGCACCGTCCGCCTGCGCGCCGTACAGCGCGGGCAAACCTGTCTGTTCATAAATCAGATCCAGCAGCGTGCGTGCGGAGAGGTCGGGCGCCAGCAACCGCCATCCACTCAGGTCGGCGCACAACCGCGCGGCCCTCTCGTCGTTGTCGTCTTCCGCCGCATCGCACAGGCAGGTGTAAAGGTCCGCCCCCTCGTCCGGGCACCCGGCCCGCAACGCGGCCAGACGGTCGGCGTCGAAACCGTACACCGGACTGCGCATCACGGCAAGCAGCGGAATGTCCTGACGCGGGTTGTCGACCACCGCAAGGAAGGACAGCGCCGTCTGCACCTCCGGGGCGGACAAAACGTCGCCGCCGTCCGTGCGGCAGGGAATACCCCGAGCGGCCAACGCTTCCTGATAGACGTCGGTGCGTAGCGCGGGCGCGCGCATCAAGATCACCATGTCCCCCGGTGTCACAGACCGCACGCAGCCCTCCTCGCCGGCGACAGGAAAACGTTCATCCAACAGGGTGCGCAGCCGCGCCGCCAGCACGGCCGCCTCGGCCCGCGCGCCGACGAGCTCTTCCTCCGGTGCGTCCGATACTATGTCGGGTGCGCCCGATCCGCCGTCCGGATCCAGCTCACCCGGCCGTCGCCACTGGGTCAACAGCAACTCCGTACCGTAGTCGGCCCCGGTCTCCGGGAAGGCGCCCGTACTTTCCAAAAATTCCCTTTCTGTGTAAGCCATTTCGCCGCTTTCCTCGGACATGAGTGCTTGAAACAGATGATTGACCGCGTCCAACACAGGCGGCCTGGAGCGGAAATTGCGGCTCAGCAGGATGCGCCGCGGCGCGCCCTCTCCCGCAGGGATGTCCGGAAACATGCGGTACTTTTCTAAAAAGAAGCCTGGTTCCGCCAGTCGGAAGCGATAGATCGACTGCCGCACATCGCCCACAAAGAACAAGTTGCGTCCCGCCTGAGAGAGCGCCTGCACGATGCTCTCTTGCGTGAGGCTGATATCCTGATACTCGTCCACCAGGATCTCGGCGTACCGTGCCGATACCCGCTCGGCCTCCGCCGACCGATGCGGCCCGTCCGGCCCCCGCTGTGTCAGCAGCGCCAGCGCACCGTGCTCCAGATCGAAGAAATCAATGACACCCAGCCGCCGTTTTTCCACCGCCAGCGCCTCCTCAAACCGCCGTACGGTGTCAAACAACCCCTGTATGACTGGCGCCACGGCCAACAGGTCCGCCCGGTGCGCCGCATCGGGCCGATCGAACCGTTTGGCCAGCGCCTTGGCCCGCTGTTTCCAGGCCTCGCGCACCGCCCGAAAGGGCACGCCGGTTTCCCGGTTTTCCTCTCCTCGCAACGGAGAGAGCCGGGCAAACGTCAGCGCCGAGACCGCCGCCACAGTCTCATCCCAACCCTGCGCCAGCGCTGTGCGGACAGCCCGTGCGGCATCGATGTCTCCATCGAAGGCGGGCCCATAGGCGCTCTCGACCGTCGGATGTGCCCGCATGGCCGCACGCGCCCTCTCCAGCCCGGCGCATGCGAAATCCACCTGCCGAGTGGCAGTGTCCAGCAGCAAGCGGCCCCACGGGGTCGTCTCCACCGGACATGCGCCGGCCTTGGCAAACGCCGCCGTCTGGGCATCCGCCCACGCTGCCGGGTCCGGGTGCGCCCGCGTCCTCTCATAGGCCAACGTCACCAGTGTCTGGAGAAATCCGTCGCCTTTCTCGCCGAGAGTCGCGTCCAGCAGCGCGGCGAAGGGGGCCGTCTCTTCCTCGTAGCAGCGCGCCAGCACCTCTTCCAGTACGCGCGCGTGCAAGATCCCCCGTTCGGCCTCGTCCATCAGCCGCGCCGGCGCCGGCAGCAACCCAACGGGCGCGCGCTCCTCTAAGAGCCGCTTGCAGAAAGCGTGCACCGTGGAGATGTGCGCCTGGGGCAAGCGTGTGAGCTGCCGCCGCAGATGGCGGTTCATCGGCTCCTCCGCCAGCCGAGCCGACAGCGCGTCCAGAATCCGGCCGCGCAGCTCGGCGGCGGCGGCCTTCGTGTAGGTGATCACAAGGAAGTCGTCGATGTGTCTTGGCGCCACCGTGTCGCAGATACTGGCCATCAGGCGCTCGACGAGCACGCGCGTCTTGCCCGCGCCGGCGCCGGCCGACACCAGCAGCGCCCCGCCGCGCTCGTGCACCGCCCGGCTCTGTTCCGGAGTGAGCGTCTGGCTGCTCATGCGCTCTCTCCCCCTTCCGAGGCCGCCGGATCCGTTTCGCTTGCGTCAATCCGCCGCCAGAACGCGGCGGGCGAGAGCGCTTCCAGATACCGCGGCCTGTCTTCCCGAGCCAGTGGGAACTGACAGGCGGGCGCGAAATCACAGTGCTCGCAGGCACTCTGTACGCCGCGGCACACCGGATTGGCCGACACATCCCCCGTCAGCAGCGCCTGCTCCATCTCCGCCAGTATGACCTCCACATGGCGCCGCAGCCGCGCAAACCGGTCCGCGGCGGCCACCGAGGACAGCGCGGTGGGGCGGCCGTCGCTGCGGTACTTCACCGGGAGAAAGGTGCCCTCCCGCTCGATGCCCGGCTCCATCGCAGCCACCACCCGGGCGTCGTCGAGCACCAATCCGCTACGCGTGAGCGCATGGGCCGCAGCACGGGCCAGTTCCTCGTCGGACAAAGGCCGGTCCGTCTGCAAAAAAGCCTCGTGGGCGGGGATATAGAGTACGCCGGCCGGCTGCACGCGTGTGAGCGACGGCCAGCGCGCCCGGTAGCGCACCGCCCCTTCCCGCTCCAGCGCGAAAAGATAGAGCAGCATCTGAATGCCAAGTCCGTGCCAGACGTCCCCCAACCGAAACCCGCGCGCGCCCGTCTTGTAGTCGACAACGCGAAGATACAGTACGCCGGCATCCATCCAGCCGTCCACCCGGTCGGCCACCCCGGTAATACGCGCGCCCCCCCCCGCCGGGACCGCCGGCAGCGCCCCCTCCGTGCCGTCGGCGAACCGCAGTTCCACGTCCAGCGGCACAAACTCGGAGAGGCGCAGTTCTTCGGCCACGTTGACGATCATGGCGTCCAGCGCGTACATCAGCCGGGCAAAGAGCCGGACAAATCGACGGTCCTCCCCGTACCCGGCCAGCACCGACCGCGCCCATCGCGCGGCGGCGGCTCGCGCGATGGCCACCACCTCCGCATCGGACAGCACCGGGAATCCACCCTGCGCCAACACCGCACGGGTGGTCTCCTCCAACACGGCGTGGACGAAAATGCCTCGGTCCAGCGCGGCAAAGCCGTCCGTCCGACGCTTTTTGATCCGCAGGCCATACTGCAGAAAATAGGCGAAGCGGCAGGTCATAAAGCGTTCCACCCGAGAGGCGGAGAGCCTTGGAGCCGCGCCGTACAGCGCGCACACGCGCTCTCTCGCCAGACGCCCGCGTGTGAATCCTGTCTCCATGGGCAGCGCCTCCAGCCGCGCCCGCCAATCCGGATACGCACCGAGCGCCCGCGCCGCCGCGGCCGCCACCGTTCCCACCGGGCGGGTGGCCAACCACAAAAAGCAGGGCGCCGGCGCGGCCGTGTGGTCCAGCACGTCCGTGCCGGCCGCCTCCGGCGTCAGCCCCAACATTCGGCTGAGGTCGGCCACAACAAAGGCGGGGCGGCACACCTCCCCCTCCGCGCCGACGCGGGGCCATGTGACTGCCAACCGCTCGGAGGGCAGCGTCAGGATGCCGTACAGGGCGTCGAATTCCTGATCCATCCGCTCCTCCGGCCCCGGCGCCAGCGCCAGACCGGCCGACACCAGCGAGGACCGATCGTCGTCGTGGAGAAGCCCGGCTGCGGGCGCCGCGGACGGGATGTCCCGGTCGGTGGCTCCCAGCAAAATCACGCAGCGCAGCCCGCGCCGACGGATGCGGTCCATGTCGCCGCATACCAAGTGGTCAAGCGACACCGGGATCGCGCCCACCCGGTTGCGGGAGAGGACGAGGCAAAAGAGCCCGGAAAAGTCGGCCAGACCCATCGGTCTGTCGCCCAGAATCGCCACGCACTGCGCCAGCGCACCGGCGAGGATATCCCACATCTGTTCGTACTCAGCGGCCACCTTGGTCATCCCGGCCCCGCGCAACGCTTCGCACCGCGTCCGCAGCCGCGCCGGCAAACCAATATTTTCAAAAAAATGGTAAACTGCCAGTGCTTGATTTTGAGCCGTACGGACAGCGTCCGCCTCCGCGCGCAGCGTCTCCAGCGGTCCGGTAACGCGCCGGCGCAACGCATTGATCTTCGCCAACGCCTCGTCGTCTTTTTCTGTGGGCACGGCCCCGTAGCCGCCGCCGGGCGGGAATGTCCAATCTGCGCGGCGCATCCACGCGGCACCCCGGATCCGGTGAGCCAGTACGTAATTTTCCAACAGATCGCTCTCGTCCGGCGCCAGCCCGAAGAGACCGCTCTTCAACATTTTGAACACGGCGTCGTAGGGGTACCCGTCGCACACGGCGTCAAGAGCCGCGGAGACAAAACCCGGCAAGGGTCTGTCCAGCACGCTGTCCACGCTGTCCAGAAAGATCGGAAGCTCATAGAGACGCGCCACCGGCTCAAAGAGCGGCCGGTATTCCTCGAAATGGCGGGCGGTCACCGCGATGTCGCGGTAGCGGTAGCCGTGGTCCCGCACCAGTGTCCGCACGAGGGCGGCGGCATGCACGCACTCGGCCCGCCGGTCGGGGCACGCCGCGAGCGTCACACCGTCCACCGGCCCCCTCAGGGGAACCGGGACCGGGGCCAGCAGGTGGCGCGCCAGATGGGCCAGCGCCACCGCGCGATACCGCGGCACGTCTGTCAGCACACGTTCCCGCACTGCCACACCGGCGCGCTGCGCCGCGCGCCGCAGCGCGGCCGCCGTCCGCCCGGCGACGGCAAAGCGCCCTTCGGCCGGCAGCTCCTCCGGTGTCCCGGTCAGCGAGACGGTCACGTCCCCGTGGGCCAGCAGCACAGACAACACCGCATGTTCCTGCGCCGTAAAACGGGTAAAGCCGTCCACCACCCACGCGGCGTTTTGCACATAGCGTGAACGCGGCAGCGCGGCGCAGGCCAGAGTCAGACGGTCCCTTGGATCGCAGACCGCGCCGGCGAGCACTGTCTCGTACGCGGTGAGCAGCAGGGAGAGATCGCGGCACTTGTCCGCCAGGGATGCTCCGACCGTCCCAGCTGCCCGCATCAGCTCTTCCGGCGCGATGCGATAGGTCTTTAGTTCGTCCACGGCGTCGAGCAGCGCGGCCAGGAAATCCGGCCTCTCGGCGAAGCGCCGCCACACGCGCAGCGTGTCCCCCACGGCCCGGGCGGCGAGCAGGAGCGAGAGCAGCCGCCCGCCCTCGTCGAGCGCGGTCAGCCCCGCGCCGCCGGTCTCCGTGAGCACGCGATCGGAAAGCCGGCGGAACGTGAGCACCTCGGCGTGCAGAGAGATGGACGCCCCGCCCATCCGGCACAGCAGACGCTCGTTTTCGTGGGAGTACTGTTCGGGCACCAGCAGATACTGCCGCCGCCCCGGTCCGGCGCGGCCGGTCAGCTCCGCCAGCAGCGTGTGACTCTTGCCGCTGCCCGCGAGGCCCCAGACAATGGTCAGCACAGTTCTCCCAGCTCCTCTCTGTAAAAAGATCCACACCCATTATAGCAAAAAAGGCCGCCGTGCGCGACCTTTTTACCCAATACAACATATAGCGGGTCTGCCCCTGCTGGCCGACCGGGCACCAACCGCTCGGCCAGCAGGGTGTGCAACCAAAATCAGGAGTGAAGTTAAGCGTTTTTCACATGCGCCATGACGACGCTGAGGATCTTCGCGGTTTCCTCGCGCGTGGCGTACGCCCGCGGGTCAAACTGCCCGTGCGTGCGGCCTGAGACGACGCCGATCTCTTTCAGCGCCTTCACGGCATCCAGCGCGTACGCGGCCACCTGCGCCTCGTCGGTGAACGGGGCGCCTGTCGGCGCCGGGGTGGTGATCTCCAGCCCTTGCAGGGCTCGGTATACGATCGTACACAGGTCTTGACGCGTGATCCGGCGGTCCGGCGCGAAGGCGGTGTCGCTCACGCCCTGCACGATGCCGGCGGAGGACGCGACGTCGACGAATTCCTTGAACCAGTCGCCCTCATGCACGTCCGTGAACGTCTTCGGCGTCTCGCCGGCTTTGAGGCTCAGACCCAGCACGGCCATCTTTGTGAACTCGGCGCGCGTGATGATGCCCTTCGGGTCCAGCGTGCCGCTCACGCGGCCGGCCAGGACGCCGGCGTCCACCAGTTCTTTGATGTAGATCCGCGCCCAGTCGGAGATCTCGGCGGCGTCGGTGAACTTCAGCCCCAATCCGTCGTCCCCGGGCAGTGCCACGCCCGGACCGCTGGGCGGTATGACGGGATTGCTGCTGGGAGGGGTAGGCGTATGGCCGGGTGTGTCGGCCAGCACGTCGGCCAGGTCGTACAGATTGGTCACATAGTCGCGCAGCATGAGGTCTCTGCCCGCCAAGGTGCCCGTATGCAGCGACTGTTTCGCTTGGATGTCGTACGCCAGACCCTTGCCGATGTCCAGGAATGTCTTCGACGTCTTCGTGTAGTTTGGCCACGCCGGCAGGTCCGCGCCGTTGGGGTCGCCTGTCGCGATGAAGTTGGCCCAGTAAGAGGACAACGTCTCCCCCATCTGCCTGTCGGCGGCCGTCCACGTCCGCTGCTGCGGGATGTTCCGCATGGAATTGAACACATACCAGAGCTCAGACGAATGCCAGGATTTATCCTTGGCCGGGTCGCGGCCCGGGCGGTTGCTCGGCCAATGGTTGAAGTAGTACACATACACGCCCTTGCCGCCGTTCAGGGCGGAGAGCGCCTCGGCCGACAGCCGGGAGCGCATCAGACCCAGCTCGCCGCTCAGGGTGTCGTTTGAATCGTTGGCCGTATCGACATCCGTCAGCGGGTAGAGGGACTCAAGATTGTATTTGTCGTAATAGTCGCCGTACGTCCTCTGCAGCGACGCTCGGATGGTATCGACGGACCGCGGCGTGTCGTAGCCCCAGGCGCTGCTCTCGCCGTCGTTGGAACCGAACAGGAGTCCGACGCCCTCAAGCGCGCCGGACCGGGCAAAGAAAACGTTCGGCTGTTCCGTCAGCGCGTACCCGTCGAAACATTGGCCCAGGCTCTTGTAGTACTCGTCCTTGGTCGTTTCGCTGTTTACAAAATACTCGGTGGGGACTTCGCGCAGCTCTGCGAGCGTCTTATCAGCCAGCCCCTTGAGCGCCATGTAGTCCGCCGAACGCGTTTTAATCTGGTCGAGGGTCGACACGCCGGTGAACGCGTTGAAGCTGCTCTCCATGATGGCGCGGTGGAACAGACCCTTGGCAAGCGGAGAGACGATCAGGTTCTTGACGGCGCTGGCGCCGGCCGACTGCCCGCCGATGGTCACCCGGCTCGGGTCGCCGCCAAACGCGGCGATGTTGTCCCGCACCCACGTGAGTGCCGCGACTTGGTCGAGCAGGCCGTAGTTGCCGGACGCCCCGTACGGCGCCTCCGCGTCGAGCCGGTCGTCGGCGTAGTACCCGAACAGCCCGAGCCGGTACCCGACCGACACGACGGTGACGCCCTTCTTCGCGAGCGCCGCCGGGTTGAACTCCGGCTCGTAGCTGTAGCCGTGGTAGGACGCGCCGCCATGGAAGTAGACATACACCGGCCGCTTGTCGCCGCCGACGGAGTCGTTTGTCGCCGCCGTGGCGACGTTCAGATACAGGCAGTCCTCACTCATGTTGGGCGTGTCGCCCGTGTCGATGAAGTCGTAGTAGAACTCCGCGCCCCAGTTGTCCGCCGTGCTGAGGATCTGCGTACACATCGGCGCGTAGGTGTCGCAGGCGCGCACGCCGGTCCAGTCGGCCACAGGCTGCGGCGCGCGCCACCGGTTCGCCCCCACGGGCGGCGCGGCGTACGGGATGCCCTTGAAGATCGTCACCGCGTCGTCGTCGCCCACGACGCCCGTCACCTGCCCGTTTGCCGTCGTGACGGCGTTTGACAGCGCGGGGCGCTGCACAACGTGCCAGCCGTTGTACCAGAGACCTGCCTCGCGATAGGCAAATTGACGCAGCTCGTCTACCACACCGCGGGAGTTGCGGGTGTACAGACGGCCCTTGGCCTCGCCGCTCACAACCTTCTCTGCGGCGATGCGCATGTCTCTCACCATCTCAATGCCGGCCAGACGCTGCAATGGATTGGGCGCGTTCCACATCGGGCTGTACATCGCCCGTTTGTTTGTGGTCTCCTGCCAGGAGTGGCCCGACAAGAAGTACAGCCCCTCCACATCCTCGGCACGCACTTTCCGATTTTTATCGTAAAAACCGTCGGCGAACTTGGCGATCTTACCCTCAAGCTTCTTTAGATCTCTTAAGAAAGCGGTGACGGGCTGCTTGTCGGCTCCGAAGTTAAAGACATAACTGCCCGACCCGACGGCGTCTCCTGTGACAAGATAGCTGTTATCAAGCGCTTGCTGCACCTGGTTATCGTAGAGGTAACACATGGAGCCGTCGGTGTGTCCGACCACTTCAATGCACGCAAAGGTGATGGTCTTTCCCTCGAATTTGGGACCGGTGAGCGTATCTCCATCGCCAACATAGACAAATTTGTCCGCCTTTAACGCGGTGGGAACGGCGTCGTTCTCGGGCCAATAGACCACGCAGTCCTCAAACTGCGACACCTTGCCGTAATGGTCGCCGTGGGCATGCGTGACGACCACTTCGATCGGGAGATCCGGATTCCCGATGAGCTCTTCCACATAGGCGCGCAGATCGCCCTCGCCCATGCCGGTGTCAAAGAGCGTGGCCTTGTCCTGGCCCACAAAGAGGTACATGTCGTCGTTGGTGACAAAGCCGTCGGCGTCTTGGATCCGCCACACATTGTCCTCGATCTCTTCGCTCACGTATTGTCCCCACAGCGGCGTGGCGTTGATGGTGAGCGTATAGGTCGTCGCGTTGTCGCCCGTTCCGACGTCGATTGTGAACTCGTTCGCTCCTTCTTTAATTTCAGCCTTGTAGGGAACGGGATATCTGCCCGCGGTCCCGTTGATCGCATAGTCGGCGATGTTGGGGTTTGTGGGTTCCGGCATGATGTAGACCACTTTGCTGGTGCGGCTGCCCCAGTCCATCGTAGCGGACAGGTCACGCACCTTAAGCATGTCCGCGGTGAATCTCTCACCGGTCGGGATAATCGGAGTGTCCAGAGGAATGAGGTAGGGCTCCAGTCGACCGCCTTTGAAAGAGGAAATATAGACTTCGTTCAGAGTGGTCTCTCCCTCGACAGCCGAAGACGGTCTCTGGGAGAAAGTGTACGTCTCCGCCGTAATATCGGGCAATGGGACGTCGTCAGTCCTGACGTAGATGGTGTACTCCTGGGATGTCTCGGAGGCGTCGTCACTGACATGGATCTTGACCACATTGATACCGTTCAGTGTGTCGGAGATCAGTGCGGGAGCATCCGAGGCGAGAATGTTAAGTGTATACCCCACATCGCCGCGCCCCTCAATGGGACCAAGCGTATCCGTCACATCCTCGCCGTTGAGTCTCACGGTGATGTCGGCGTCCTCACCAAAGGCCTCGGCAAACAAATACAGGGGGTCGGCTTTCGCGACTGTACATGTTCGCGCGGTTGACAAAGGCGCGTAGCTGGTGACCAAGTTGCCTCTGGGCTCTTCCGCTTCCAGCAGGTAGATGTTGAGCAGGTGAGCGGGCGTCACCTTCTCATTGATCGTCTTGCCGTCCCTATAATCATAGGCGGAAGCGTCGTTATACCACAGGCCCGCTGTGCCATAGGAGAGCTGCCTGTAATATGAGCTTGCCGAGGTGGTCGCAAATTCTCCCGCGAAGGGATTATCCTTCACAATGGCGGAGGCAATATACATATCCTCGACATATTGTTTACCTGTCTCGGCGGTACCCAAAGTACGCTCCTGCCATTTGTGACCGGACAGGAGATACATGCCGTCGAGCCCTTTGATTCGGTTCCAGAGCTTTTGCATGTCACGGCTGAAGAGAGGCATAATGCAGTTTGTGTTGCTATGGTTGAAGACATAGCTGCCCGAACCTATGGCGTCGCCCGGAATCAAGTAGTTGTTCTGGCACTGGCCGTCGGCATCGTTGTCATAGAGGTACAGCAGATGGCCAATCTCGTGGGTGCGGACCGTATGCACTTCGAATTTCAACGGACCTTTTCCAAAATCAGGGCCTACAATCACATCGCCGGGCACAGTCATTTTTACATCAGTCTCAGGATCATCGATCCACCCATTGGAAAGAGCGCCGCCGTTGCCAATCATCCAGTAAACAGTGCCCTTCCCAGACCCTCTGCCGCTCATCTGGTATGGCTCTGGCGTGGAAGGGTTTATCATCCCGTAATGGTCGCCGTGAGCGTGTGTAATCACAATGTCGATTTTAAAAGTGTCCGGGTCTTCGATGTCAAATTTTTCCGACAATATCTTGTATACCTCTTTTTTGAGGTCACCACCGCGACGTTGACCGTCGCCGCCGCCGTTGAGTACGTCGAAGAGCATGGCGCTGTCCTTGCCGATGAAGATGGAACAGTCCTCAGACGACATGAAACCGCCGATACTGGTAAACTGATATATGCCGCTGACCAATTTGTTGTCCTCATCGAAGTTTTCTTCTATCGTCTTTATCTTGACCTTGTCATAAAGATCCTGATTGACGAACGTCAGGCGATAGGTGGACGTGCTCTTCCCATCCCCCGATGTGACCTCGATGACACAGAGCATATCCTTCGGCTCACCATGAAAAGGGACACTTCCGAGTTCCATCCTGTAAGGCACGTTGAAATCACACGGCTGGCCGTTGATGACAAAGGTGGCATTTTCGTCATAAGCCACGGGCTTGACATACAAGGCCAAATCGCTGCTCCACATGTTCTTCATGTCGACATTCATCTCATAGTCGTACTTGCCCAATTCGATGGGCTCCTCAAGAGGAATATCGACAAACTCAATACGGGAGCCCTTGAACCCGGTGAGCTCGATGTCAACCAATTCCGAACTGGTGTTTACGAGTATACCTGCCGGGGGAGCGTCCCAGGCCGCGAATGTAGGTTGCATGAGGCCGAGTAAAGCCAGCGCGGACAATACCATCGAAATAGCACGTTTCAATTTCATCTCTGTATCCCTTCCTTGTTCGTTTTTCTGATGATGTCATAGCGCTTTTTGTGGACTGCTTCTTTTCTTTCAGCGCAACGATAGGGCGTATCATGTCTGGAACCGCGCACCTCCTTTGACAACTTGCCTTGGATGATTAGGGCGTTACCTGAATGTCCATCTGGCGTCTACCTGGAAAGTGCAAAAGCTATACCTTTTTGAAATCACTGTTTCGGGGAATTTACCCTTTTTTATTCGGTCAAAATGTGCAAAAATTTTTGTGTAACCTCTTGACATTGTGAATTGCGTATAATATAATGTGCACGGTGTCGTTTGGTTGTTGTTTGTGACGCGTTCTTGAAAAGGTATACCTTCTCAAAGTGTGTTTTGGGGCTGTCCGATGTTGCCTGGATTTGCACAAGTATAGAAAAACTCACCAGAACAAACTTGATTTTGTGAGAAATGTGTGGTAAGATTTAACTATTATGCTCTGTAGTATGCCCTTCCACAAGAAGGGTTAGCATGTCAAATTGCAGGAGCGCAGTCGCCCGTTTATAGGCTGGCGGCCGTGTCCCTTTTTTATTTAGGCCACAGAAGGGCCCGCGTGTTGCTCACACGCGGGCCCTTCTATGGTTCATGTGCGGAGAGAGGGGAGGGGCTTTCCCCGTATATGCAGGGAAAGCCCCCCAGACAAAATGAAAAGTTGTAGAAAAGAAACAGTCGCTGTAAATACCGGCCTCAGGCGACGCTGACCGTCACCAGGTGGGTGAGGTCGCTGCCGTCTGTGGCGCGCACCACGACGAGCACCGTCCCGGCTTTGAGACCCGTGACCGTCCAGGCGCCGTCCGTCTCCGTCACCCTGGCGACGGCCGGGTTGCTGACTGTCACCTCGTAGAACGCCGGGTCGGCGTCCGTCAAAAGATTCAGCGGCGCTTTGCCTTTGATGCGCAGCGAGATGCG
>JAISCT010000065.1 GCA_031265355.1 Oscillospiraceae bacterium
TGTGTCCCGGCCAGGCGCCGGGTTCCGCGAATACTTGTAGTATTCAAGGGTTCCGGCAACGCGGCCGGGGCGCAAAAGGGCAAGTCAAATGTACAGGTTATTTTTCGACAGACCCTTAGCGGAGGATCTTGACGTAACCCATGCCGAAGCTGTTCTCCGTGAGGGGGTAACGCTCGGTGACCTGGGTGTTGTAGTCGGTGAAGTCGCGCTCGCGCATCTGGTTTTGCGCGGCTTGCGCCCACGCGGGCAGACCGTTGCCGACAAAGTACATGACGTGGCAGCCGTAGTCGACGTCCACCAGGTCCGTGTCGCCCGGCTTGCGGGCGGGATCGAAGATCCAGGCGTCGAAGGCCGCCACCATCTGGTTCTTCATCACACCTTCGTACAACCCGCCGTCGCTTGCGGAACTGGTATCCTCGGTCTTCTCGGTGGCCAGCGCGGCGAAGGAATCCTCTGTCGCCTCTCCGGCCTTCCACTCGTTCAAAATCGCCTCGGCCTCGACCCTGGCCTGGGCCGCGTCCTTCTCGTCGCTCGTCAGAACCAGGATGTGACGCACGTCGACGACGGAGTATTCGTCGCGGTAACGCTTTAAAAAGTAGAGGACGTCGTAGGAGCTCGCGGTTTTGACCACAGCGTGGTCGCCGGCCTTGCGGGCCGGGTCCACGAGCCAGGCGCTCTGTTCCGTGCCCAGGGCGGCGCTGCCGGTGGCGGGGTCGGTGCCGAGGTACGTGTTCAGGCGCAGTGTAGCGCTGTCGTCCGCGTAGGTCGTCTCATCCAGCCCCAGGGTGGTCGCGTACTCACGGGCGAGTTCAGGAAACGAATTCTCGTCCGTTATCTTCCCGTTGAACTCGTCGGCCGTGGCCTGGGCGGAGGCGTCCAGCGCCGCGGTTTCCTCCTCGGATGGGGTCTCCCCCTCCTCGGTTTCGGGTTGCGGGATGGTGACGCTGAAGACCCGGTAGTCCACGACGTCGATGGCGTCCTTGTTTTCCGCGTAGTAGGCGTCGATCTCGTCCTGGGTATAGGTGAAGGACGCCTCCTTCTGCTGGAGCCACTGCTCGACGAGCAGCTGGCGCTCAAGCAGGCGCACGAAGGTGGCGCGGTTCATGCCGGCGCCATACTGCATCTCCAGCGCGCGCTGGAGGGAGAGCTGGTTGTCGCGGGCAAAAGTCTCAAAACTCTCAAGGCTGTCGGCCAGCGTCTGTCGGCTCTCCTCGGTCAGGGTCGTCATGCCGTTTTCATGGGCCTCGCGTTCCATCCCCACCGCGGTCTGGATGGAAGTATTCGTCTGCTCAAGGATAGAGTCGGCGAAGATCTCCTCATACTCGGCCCCGTAAGAATTCACGTAGTTGTTGCGGATGGTGTAATAGTAAAAATTGTACTCCGCCGGAGAGAGCTTCACATCGCCTGCCGCCACGGCGGTCAGCACGCGGTAGGTGAAACCCGTACCGTTGGCGACAAAATACCCGAGGCCGAGAACAATGGCGGCGACAATCAGGACGACGACGACACGGCCCACGACAGGGCTGATCTCGCCGGGGGCGCGCTGTCTCTTTTTCCGCTTTTTCTTCGGGTTGGCCAGTTCTTCCTGACGCAGTCTCTGTCTCTCTCTTTTCTCGCGGGATGCGCTCATGGGACATCTTCCTCTCCTGGCTGTATGATGCTTGACGGCCGCGCCCGCCATGCGGGCTGAGGCCACCCCCGCCGTATCCTGTGCAGGCTGCTGTACGGAGGCCGGCGTCCAAGCGGTATTTTTATTGTAAACGAATCGACGCCACATTGCAAGAGCGCAAGGCGTTTTTGTCACTTTGTGCTAAAACAACATCGCACCGCGCGCCGGGTGATGCGTTGCGCGGTGTTGCCCTCAAGGCGCTCGGTCGGGTAAGGGTCCCCGTTACATCATCCGGCTGATTTCCCGGCGCAGCCGCAGGAGGATCTTTTTTTCCAGCCGAGAGATGTACGACTGCGAGATGCCCAGGAGCGCGGCCACCTCCTTCTGTGTCCGCTCTCTGTGGCCGCCCAGGCCGAAGCGCATGGTGATGATGCTTCGCTCCCGCGGGCACAGTTTCTCAAGGGCGGCGGCCAGCAGGGTTTTGTCCACCGCCGCCTCCACCGGGC
The DNA here is from genome assembly GCA_031265355.1 of Oscillospiraceae bacterium. Classification (NCBI taxonomy): domain Bacteria; kingdom Bacillati; phylum Bacillota; class Clostridia; order Eubacteriales; family Oscillospiraceae; species Oscillospiraceae bacterium. The sequence continues at coordinate 2,116 of JAISCT010000065.1, forward strand.
GCACGACGACGTCCGGTTCGGTGCCCAAAATGTCGGACAGCAGCAGCTCGTTGCCGTCCCAGTCGGTATTCAGGGGTTCGTCAAAAGAGATTTCGCTGCGCTGTCCGGCGCATTTGCGCAGGTACATCAGGATCTCGTTTTCGATGCAGCGGGAGGCGTAGGTGGCCAGTTTGATCTTCCGCTCAGGATTGAAAGTGTTGATGGCCTTGATGAGGCCGATGGTGCCGATGGAGATGAGGTCCTCCACGTGGATGCCCGTGTTCTCGAAGCGGCGGGCGATGTAGACGACGAGGCGGAGGTTGCGTTCGATCAGCGCCTGCCGGACATGCTCGCGCCCTTCGGCGAAGCGGCTGATGAGGTAATTCTCCTCATCATGGGAGAGCGGCGGCGGCAGGGTGTCGCTGCCGCCTATGTAAAAGATCTTCCCGGCCGCCGCGCCGTGAAACCCAAGCCAGGCCAGGAGCCTGTGGTACCGAACGAAGAGCCGGACACGCCATCCGGACCGATTCGCCTTCATGGAAAAACCTCCCAAGTTAGTTTTATTCTCCCACCACGGCGGAGTAGATACCCTCCGCGGACAATGCCGTGGGGGAAAGAGCCACCAAAAGGTTGTCGGTGCGGACCTGTCCGACCCTCACGGTATCTGGGCGAAAGGCCAGCAGAAAACCGCAGTCCACGCCGACGGCACGGTAGGGGATGAGACGAAAACGCCCGGCGAGGCCCAAAGCGGAGAGATGGACCAACAAAACCTCCGGCCGGCGCAGGGCCTTGTCGTCGATGAGCAGGGACGCCGCCGGGGGCAGGACGTCCCGCACCCGGTCGAGCTCCGTAACCATGACCGGAGCGCCGGTGAGCGGGTCCGAGAGGGTATTGCCGGTGTCGCGCAGGGCGGAGAACGCGGTCTCGCGGTCCGCCCAGCCGACGCGCACGCCGACGACGTCCCGCGCCGCGCCGCCGTGGCGGGCCGAGCGCCGGAAGACCAGCGTGAGCAGCAGATGACACACGCCGGTACCGAGCAGTAGCGTGGGCATGTTCAGCGGCGCGACGGGCACGCCGTTTTGCAGGAGACCCCGCCCGGTCACGAACTGCAGCGCCAGCAGACAGCCGCCCAGCGCGAAGGAGACGCCCCAGAACACCAGCACAAACCGAACGAACCGGCGCCAGGGCAGTCCGCCCAGCGCGGCGGCGGCCATCAGCAGCGCGGCCAGCGCCTTGCCCGGCCAGGCGGCGGCCAGATGTCCGGCCGGCAGGAAGACGAAGACGGCATACGCGCCGCCCAGCGCCGCGCCCAACCACAGCCGCCAGCGCCGGAACGGGCAGTCGATCAGGCGGGCGGCAGCCAGCAGCAACAGGTAATTGACCAAAGTATTGAGCGCGAACAGGGTATCCAGGTAGACGGTCACGACCAACGGCGTTCCTCCTCCCCGCGCGATTGGACCGCCTCCATTATAGCGCCCGTCCGACCGCGAAAACAGGCGAGGGCCGGCGGACATGAGATAATTGACAATGAATGAGGATTGCCCCGCGACACACTTTTGAAGCGTCGGTGGGGCAATCCTCAAACTGCATGCAAGTTACGCCGTCCACGGCTTTTTTGGTGCTCTTGGACGAATGCTGCACCCGCATCCGACAGACCCTTACACCGGGCGAATCGCTTCCAGCCGCTCGCAGATGGTGTCGTATTCCAGGTTGTCGAGCTGTTCCCGCAGCCAGGACACCAGATCCGCGCCGGTCTCGTAGCGGTATTCTTCCAGCGTCGTCATCGCCTCTTCCATCGCGCTCGCATCGAAGAGACGGCTCCCTTCCAATATCTTTTCCAGCAGCGCGCCGTCCGGCGCTTCTTTTGTGGGCTTTTCCGCCGCGCTCTCCATGTTCGACAGGAGCGCGCTCAAATCGGCCAGCAGGGTTTCCACCCGCGCCAAAAATGCGTTATTTTCTTGGCTGACCGAGGCGAAATCCCCCTGTTTGGCCGCCGCCTCCAGCGCCTCGGCCTGTCTGCCCACGGCGTCGGCACAGATGCCATAGCTGCTTCCCTTCAGCCCGTGTACCGCCACCGCGTAGGCCGGCAGCGTCTCCTCCGTGGGCGCGCGCAGCACCTCAAGCAGCGCCGGCATGTGCTTCATATAGGAACGGAGAATCGCCGCATAGGCCTTCACGCCGGTGTACTTTTGTACCCCGGCCTGTAAATCGACGCCGTCCGCGCACGCACCCTCAGGCAGTTCGTCCGGAGCGCCGCCGTCCTCTTGGGCGGCGGTTCTCTCCGCCTCCGCCTGCCGCAGCACCTCTTCGGTCTGCCGGTCCCGCACCCACTGGTTCAACAGCACGTCCAGCCGCATGACGTCGATGGGTTTGGAGAGAAAGGCGTTGAAGCCGTTTGCCAGAAACATCTCTTCGTTCCCCGCCAGCGCGTTTGCCGTCAGCGCGATGATCGGCACGGTCTCCGCGTAGGGAGTGCCGAGCCCGCGGATGAGCCGGGCGGCCTCCACCCCGTCCATCTCCGGCATCATATGATCCATAAACACCAGGTCGTACCGCACCCGCTCCGCCTCGATCTTTTCGATGGCGGCCCGCCCGCTCAGCGCGCAGTCCACGGTGAGCCCGTAGGGGAGCAGCAGTCCCTTCGCTACGTCCAAGTTTGTCGTCACATCGTCCACAACCAGGATTTTCCCGTACGGCATGTAGGCCCGCACGAGATTTCGGCCCCGGTTCCGCCTGTCGTCTATGAAACGGAACGATTCCAGATTTTCCACCGTGTCTTTGCCAATCTCCCGGGCGTCGATGATTTTTTGCCGGAAACGCACCGTAAAGACGCTGCCCTGGCCGTATTCGCTCTCCACAAAAATCGTCCCGCCCATCATGTCCACGAGCTTTTTGGTGATGGACAGCCCCAGGCCCGTTCCCTCAATTTTGCGGTTGGCGTGGACATCGAGTTGACTGTACTCCGAAAACAGCTTCCCAAGGTCCTCATGCCGGATGCCGGCGCCCGTGTCCCGCACCGTGAAGATGATCCACGCGTCGTCCCCTTGCCGCTCCCACGTCGTCTGGAAGAGCACAGCGCCCTCTCTGGTGTATTTGAATGCGTTGGAGAGCAGATTGTTCAATATTTGCTTGATCCGCAGTTCGTCCCCGTACAGCCGGGATGGCAACGTCTCGTCGATCTGCAGCTTGAACACGAGGGGTTTGGAGCCGATGCGCACAATGTTGAGCTGTACGGTGTCGTGGATCAGGCTCGGCGTGTCGTAGTCCAGCGGGATGAGCTCGAAACTGCCCGACTCGATTTTGGAGACATCTAAGATGTCGTTGATGATCCCCAGCAGGCTGGAACCTGAATTGTATATTTTTTCTAAGTCAGAACGAGTCTTCTGCGGCAGATCCATTTGGAGCTGGATTTGGGAGAGTCCGATGATGGCGTTTAAGGGCGTACGGATCTCATGACTCACCGTCGCCAGAAACGTACTTTTTGCCTGAGACGCCACCTCCGCTTTTTTCTTTTCCATATTGTACATATACATTTGAAATTTTATGGCAATACCAATGAACACGCTGACGATGAAAATAGACTGCGCGTCGTGTAAGATCACCATGGACAACGTGGCCAGCGGCCGCGGGAAAATGCGGGGGAATAGATCGTTGACGTACAGGCAGGCGGAGAATGACAGAATCTCCAACAGAACCATCACAAAACAGTCTCTTTTTTCCAACGCGAAAAACGTGAGGACGATGATCATCACAGCATACGCCGTGATGCCGCTTTCGACGCCTCCCACGGCATAGTACATAAACGGGAAAAAGACAAGAGAAGCAAACCCCAGCAGCAGCAGCGATCCCAGCCTGTACTTGCGGTACTTGCTGCAGAAATAAAATAAAAAGATGACCGAGATGTCTATGGCGACCAGCGTGCCGATTTCCAATGGATACGGTATCAGAAGACAGGTGACGACCGTGGTCGTCAGCATCGTGATAAGGGCGCTGGCAAAGAGCAGGTTAAATACCCGCGCGGCCAAGGGCTGACTGTCGGAGAAAAAATACTTGTCGAGCAGCCTGCGTATCCAGATGATCATAAAAACCGCCTCATCCAATTTCGTGGCTTTCCGCCGCCTGCCGCCTGCGTGTGAGCGCTCGCCGGCCGCCCTTATCTGCGGGCATGTGAGATCTCCCAGAATAAATCGCCGGCCAGCGACGGGCGAGGCTTTTGACACTTGAACCAGGTATTCTCTCTATATATATCGTGCGAAATGCCTCTCAGCAGCCATCTCCCGCCGGCATCTATGTAAAAATCAGGAAATTCAACAAAAAGCAAACTTCTATTGTTCACGATAAAGCGCAAAAAGCACAAGGCTCCATACGCATGGAAGGCCTTGTGCTTTTTTGTACGCTGTACGCTCCGCGATCCCGCGTCCCACTCCCGGGGCGGGGGTGCTCACGCCCGGTGTTTCCGCAGGTCCGCGCCGAAGAAGGGGAGGAGTTCGAAGGCTTCCAGGCGGGAGGTGATCTGGGGGGTGTAGCGGCTGCGCAGTTCCTCTTCGGTGAGACCGGAGACGAGAAGAGTCTGGCGACCGGCGCCGAGGCGGGCGCTGAGTATCTGATGAAACGCCGACTGCGCGAAAGGGGTGGCAAATTCGGCGCCCACATCGTCCAGGATCAGCAGGTCGCAGTGCAGCAGACGCCGCACCTCCTCCCCCGCGTTTTCGTCCCGGGCAAACTTCTGCGCCTCCATCAGGGCAAACGCGCCCGCGGCCGTCTCGCAGAGCACCCAGTGCCCGCGCTCGCAGAGCGCCCCGGCGATGCAGGCGCATAAAAACGTCTTCCCAAGCCCCGCGCCGCCGCGAAACAGCAGATTTGGAGAGTCGGGGCCAAACCGTTCGACATATTTGACGCAGTATTCACGCATGATGCCCATGTGGTTCCGCGGGGACAGGCCATGGGACGGATCTGTCTCCGCGGGGAAGCGCTGGAGGTCGAAGACGGCGAAAGTCTGCCCCACGATATCCAGCTTCTCGGACAGCACACGCCGCTGTTCACGGATGCACAGCCGGCGCAGACAGTCGCACAGCCGCCCGTCGGCCGTGGCGCCCGTGTCGCCGCACAGCGTACAGGCGGGCCGGTCGTCCAGCGCGTCCGGCGGATAGCCGCCCGCCGCCAACAGCGCGTCCCGCCGCGCACGCAGGGAGAGGTTGCGCGCCCGACAGCGCTCCAGAGCGGCTTCCTCGCCGGACAGAGTGTCGCGCACGGCGCGCAGCAGCCCGGCGCGCATCTCATCGTCGATGGCCTGCACGGCGGGCTGCGTCTCGTAGATCTCGGCGCGGCGCGCGGAGAGACGGACCCCGGCGGCGGCCTTATTCTGTGCCAACAACACCCGCGCCTGCCCCAGACAGACAGGATCCAACGCCATCTCACCAACCCCCTTTTTGGCCTCTTGATCCGATGGCTCAAAGAAAAGGAAAAATTTAACATATCAATGTCAACGCTTTGTCCTATTGCGTCATTCGCCTTTGACATAGCGCCGCATGCGCTCCACGGCCTCGCGCTCTCGCCGGCCGGGCACGGTTTTCGCGGCGGCGCTCCCGGGGGTCGGGGCTCCCGGCGTTCGCTTAGACGGCGCGGCGTCGCCGGCCTCGATTTCGCTAGGAGCGTGCAGGTTCTTCTCGTGCCAGCTCCGCAGGATGGAGTGCATGTATTTCCAATTGAGCGCGCCGGTCTTGAGTACGGTCTTGTCATAGGCCAGCGCAACGGCGTCGGGCGCGAAGCCCATCTCCGCCCATTCGGAGACATAACGACTCTCGCTGGGCGACGGCGCGCGGTTCTCAATACCCAGCAGCCGATAGACGCGGCTGCTGACCTGGCGCTTTGTCTCCTGCGTCTCGATGTAGCGTTCGGCCTTCTCCTCGGCGTCGATGCCTTTCTGCTCCCAAACAGCGGCCTCCTTGTCGATCTGGCGCATCGTGGGCGGGCGGCCGTCTTCGCCAAACCGACGGCGGGCGTCCTCCACGCAGTACGCCACCAGTAGCGAGATGACGCCGGGCGTCAGTCCGCGCCAATCATAGAGGCCGAAGAGGATCTGCAGGTCACTGCTGGAGAGGATCTTTCCCAGGCGGCGCTGCACCTCGTCCACCACATGGCGGAAGGCGGGGTCGCGTTTGATTCCCTGCGCCACCTCGGCCCCGGCATAGTCCGGACGCACATCGCTTACAGGCGGCGCGGCGGGGGCCGTCTCCCGCAGGACACCGGCCGTCTGCAAGAGCTGCAGAGCGTCCTTCAGCGCCGCGGCGGTCATCCCAAGCGCCGTGCAGGCCTTGGTGTCCAGGCATTTCCCCCGGTGAGAGAGCAGATAAAGATAGAGACGGGCGGCCTCGCCGCTGCCGGTGCCCAAAAGCGCCGTGACCGTCTCGTCTGTGATGGTATGTACGCCGCCGCGCGGCAAATCAAATGTGCGCTCGGTCATGCTTTTCCTCCCGCTTCGCGTCTTCCGGGCCGCGCCCCAAACAAGCGCCTCCGCAAAAAACAGGGTGCTTCCATTATACAGAGTCCGACGGGATTCGTAAAGTCTAAAATGCACCGGGAAAATGTAAAAATTTAACATCAATTCTACAGCGTCTGCGACGATTCGGGGGAATGCTATACAAGGAGCTGATGCGGCACTGCCCCGGTGCGCAAAAAAATTTCCATATTTTTTCGCAGGTCTTAAGTGAACAGAAACATGGAGAAATAATGAATTTTTTGTAAAAAACGGAGCAATCCGCAATAAACGATTGAAATCCGATAGGAATACAGGGGTTATTTACAAATAATCCCTGTATTCCTGAGAGAAAATTCTACGATATAAGAGGTGAACCATCTATTACCACCCAAAAATAGGCAGGGGGGCAAACAAAATGAAGCGACGTATGACCAGTCTCTTCCTGGCGTTTTCCGTACTATTCGTGACCACCGTGGCCGCCGTGGCGGCGCTGCTTCCGGAGCCGTCGCAGGACGCGCAGATACAATGGGAAGCAGACAGCCCATTCAGATACATGGTAGATGAACAACGACTGGAAAGCCCACCGCCGTCACAGGAAATACCCGGTACACCGGGCAGTTTCCGGGCGGCGGGTTTTTTTGCGTCCGAACTGACGACGCCCGTCTTGTCTCCGGAGACCGATCTGCGGGAGATGATGGCGCGGCAGCCAAGAGAAGTCGCCGTGCCGGAGGACCGCTACATCGTCAAGTACAAAGAGGGACGGGAGGCGGACTTCAAAGAAGCCGCCGCGCCGCTTGCGTTGGAATCGGACGCCGTGGCGCGGAAAACGCTGCCCGCGGAACTGCGGGCTGTCCCGAACCTCTCCGCGGCGCTGCCCGCGGGCGACTTTGCGGAACTGGACCGGCTGGAGACGCTGACACTGGCGGAGCCTATTTTGCCGAGCGAACTGGCGGAACAACTGGCGGAGTTGGGCGTGGCGGAGTATGTCGAATACATTTGCCCAGACTACAAGCTGTCGCTGGACAGCCTGTCATTGGAACTGACGGAGGGCACTGAAACAGAGACGACGACATCGTTCACGGAGACAGATATATCATCTACAGAGACGGAGACGACGTCCAACGTAACTGTTTCCCCGCCGTCGACCGGCGGTCCGCTGGCGCAGGCAACGCCTGTATTGGTGGCGGTGCTGGACACCGGCGTGGATGTGGGGCACACGTCGCTGGCCGGTTGCCTGACGCAGGGATTCAACGTAATGACCGGCGGCGATGATATATACGACGAGACCCGGCCGCTGGCATATTCCCACAGTACGCACTTGGTGGGCAGCATCTGCGGCGCGGCGGCGGAGACGGGCGCGGCGGTGGAGATCCTCCCGATACAGGTGTTTGAAAACGGAGTTGCAAGGACCAGTGACATATTGGCAGGAATTTCTTACGCGGAGGAGCAGGGAGCTGCCATTGTGAACTGCAGCTTCGGGACGACGGCGGAGAACCCGGCGCTGTACGAGGCGATACAAAACAGCAATATGCTGTTCGTCTGTGCGGCGGGCAACAACCGGCGCGACATGGCGGAAACGCCGTCATACCCGGCAGCCTACGACCTGCCCAATGTGCTAAGTGTGACATCTGTGAACGACGACGGCGGGTTCAGCTATTTCTCGAACTACGGCGAGACAGTCATAGACATCGCCGCGCCTGGCCGGGCCGTCGTATCCACATTGCCCGAAAATCGTACGGGCCCGATGACGGGGACGTCCATGGCGGCGAGCGTGGTAACGGGCGCGGCGGCGGCGGTGCTGTCGCTGACCACGCCGGACAGCGGAGCGGCTTACGACGCGGAGACGCTGCGCCGGCAGTTGCTGGCGACGGCGGACCGGCTGGAGAACCTGCAAAA
>JAISCT010000066.1 GCA_031265355.1 Oscillospiraceae bacterium
ATGATCTATTGGGGTTTCCAATATTAGCCAATTTCGGCTTTTCGAATGTTTGAACATTAAAACACTGGTTTTTTGTACGAGCGCCGCATATTTGGCCACATTTTTTTGAAAAAGTTTCGACCGCCTATAGCATTGTCCTCGGTCTTGTGGTATAATTAGCAATTGGAGATCGTTATTTGTCTAACAACCCCCTATTTCTCCCAAATCCCCCGCCCGGGTCTTTGGGGCGGGGCAGGCGACGCAGCAGAACGCAGATGCAGATAAGGAGGCTCATATCATGCCGAACACAAAGACCGTTGTTCCCTTCACCGGGACGGCGGAGCAGGAACAGCGGCTGACGGACGTCATCGCGCGCTACAAGGGACAGTCCGGCGCCGCCATGCCGGTGCTGCAAGGAGCGCAAGAGATCTACGGATACTTGCCGGAGGAAGTCCAAATCAAGGTGGCCGAGGGGCTGGGACTCTCGCTCTCCGAGGTCTATGGAATCGCCTCTTTCTATACGCAGTTCTCCTTGAACCCCAAAGGCCAGATCGAGGTCAACGTCTGTCTGGGCACCGCCTGTTACGTCAGGGGCGCGGGCGAAATTCTGGCCCGCGTCGAACGCAAGCTCGACTGTAAGGCCGGCTCGGTCACGCCGGACGGCAAATTCTCCGTCGACGCCACCCGGTGCATCGGCGCATGCGGTCTGGCCCCTGTCATCGTCGTGGGCGGCGACGTTTACGGCCGGCTTGTGCCCGACGACGTGGACACCATTCTGGACAAATACATGTGAGCCGATGAAAGAACTCTCGCTCCACGTTCTGGACATTGCGGAAAACAGCCTGACGGCCGGCGCCTCCCTCGTCGAGATCTCTCTCGTCGAAGAAGCGGGTCTGCTGACCGTCACAATCCGGGACAACGGCCGCGGCATCCCGCCCGATATCCTGCCCACTGCGGCGGACCCCTTCACCACCACCCGCACCACGCGCCCGGTGGGGCTGGGACTTCCCTTTTGGAAGATGGCCGCCGAACAGACCGGCGGGCGCTTCTCCATCGAGAGCACCGTGGGCGTCGGGACATGCGTCACCGCCGCTTTCGTGTCCGGCCACATCGACACGCCGCCTGTCGGCGACATGTCGGGTACGCTGATCACTTTGGTGCAGGGACATCCCCAGGTGGAGCTCCTCTACACACACCGTGTGGGCGGCGTCGATTTCACGCTGGACACCCGCGTCCTGCGGGACACGCTGGAGGATGTACCGCTCGACAGCCCGGACGTATTGGTCTGGCTGTCGGAGTTCCTTCGGGAAAATCTCGCCGGCTGAGCCGCGGCGGCATATCCGCGGCATATCCGAGGAACGGCAGGAAAATACAGGAATACATATAAGGAGTTGTCGGCATTGAAAACCTTGGCAGAACTCAACGCCATCCGCGACAGAGCGCGCGCCCAGATCGGAGCGCTCCGGGACAGCGGCGAAAACAACACCCGCCTCGTCGTGGGCATGGCCACGTGCGGCATCGCGGCCGGCGCCCGTCCGGTGCTGGCGACCTGCCTTGAGGAGGTCCAGCGGCGCGGTCTCTCCGAACGGGTGACCGTCACGCAGACCGGTTGTATCGGCGTGTGCCGTTTGGAGCCGATCGTCGAGGTCTTTGTTCCCGGCGAGGAGAAGGTCACCTACGTGAACATGACGCCGGAGAAAGTCTCGCAGATCGTGGCGGAACACATTGTGAACGGCCGCGTCAAGATGGAATACACGATAGGCGCCAACCAATGAACCGTCCCGGCGGCCCGCCGCGGGTGAGGCGCGCCGGCTTTCCCCCGGAAAACAGGGGAACAACATCATGCCAAGCGGCATGGGAGGGATAACGCCATGGAACTTGTCAGAAGCCACATTCTGGTGTGCGCCGGCACCGGCTGCAGCTCGTCGGGCAGCGAAAAGATCATCGCCTCACTGGAGGAACACCTGCAGGCGGTCCACCTCGAAAAGGAGGTGCGCGTCATCAAGACCGGGTGCTTTGGTCTGTGCGCGCTGGGCCCCATCGTCGTCGTCTACCCGGAGGGTTCGTTTTATTCCCGCGTCACACCGAGCGACGCGGAGGAGATCGTCAAAGAACACATCTTAAAGGGCCGCGTCGTGCGCCGCCTGCTGTACCAGGAGACGGTGCAGGGGAACGAAATCAAGTCATTGAACGAGACGGGTTTTTACAAAAAACAGCTCCGCATCGCGTTGCGCAACTGCGGCGTTATCAACCCGGAGATCATCGACGAGTACATCGCGTTTGACGGCTACCAAGCCCTCAGCCGCGCGCTCACCGAGCAGACCCCCGGCGAGATCATCGAGACCATCAAAAAGTCCGGCCTGCGCGGACGCGGCGGCGGCGGCTTTCCCACCGGCCTCAAATGGGAATTCGCCTTCAAACAGCCGCCGGGCCAAAAATACGTCTGCTGCAACGCCGACGAGGGCGACCCCGGCGCCTTTATGGATCGCTCCATTTTGGAGGGCGACCCGCACAGTGTCATCGAGGCCATGGCCGTCGCCGGCTACTGCATCGGCGCAAACCAGGGCTATATTTACGTGCGCGCCGAGTACCCCATCGCCGTCGAACGGCTCAAGATCGCCATTGCCCAGGCCAAGGAATACGGGCTGCTGGGCGAACATATCTTCGGCAGCGATTTCTCGTTCGACCTGGAGATCCGCCTCGGCGCCGGCGCCTTCGTCTGCGGCGAAGAGACAGCCCTGATGACTTCCATCGAGGGCCACCGCGGCGAACCGAGACCGCGCCCGCCCTTTCCAGCCGTGAAGGGGCTGTTTGGCAGACCCACTATCCTAAACAATGTGGAGACATACGCCAATATCTCATGGATCCTAAACAACGGCGCCGAGGCGTTCCGCGCCATCGGCACCGAGCGCTCCGCCGGCACAAAGGTGTTCGCCTTGGGTGGCAAGATCGTCAACACCGGTCTCGTCGAGATCCCCATGGGCACCACGATGCGCGAGGTGGTGGAGGAGATCGGCGGCGGCTGCCCGAACGGCAAAGCCTTCAAGGCCGCGCAGACCGGCGGTCCGTCCGGCGGTTGTATCCCCGCCTCGATGATCGACACGCCGATCGAATACGACACGCTGACGGCCATCGGCTCGATGATGGGCTCGGGCGGCATGATCATCATGGACGAGGACAACTGCATGGTCGATATCGCGAAATACTTCCTCGACTTCACGGTGGACGAGTCCTGCGGCAAATGCACCCCCTGCCGCATCGGCACCAAGCGCCTTTACCAGATATTGGAAAAAATAACCAGCGGTCGGGGGACCATGGAAGACCTCGACCTGATGGAGGAGCTTTGTTACCACATCAAGGGCAGTTCTCTGTGCGGCCTGGGCCAGACGGCGCCCAACCCGGTGCTCTCGACGCTCCGCCACTTTCGGCACGAGTACGAGGCCCACGTGCGCGACCGCAAATGCCCGGCCCACGTCTGCAAGGCGCTGATGCGCTACAACATTTTGGAGAATTGCCGCGGCTGCACGGCCTGCGCGCGCGTTTGCCCGGTCTCCGCCATCTCCGGCAAGGTTAAGGAAGTCCATGTCATCGATCAAGACAAGTGCATCAAGTGCGGCGCCTGCCTGGAAAAATGCAAATTCTCGGCCATTGTCAAGGAGTGACCCCGAAGGGGACCAAAGAGATTCGCTAGGAAAGGAGCGCGCCCGTCATGGACACCGTCAAGCTGAAAATCAACAACATCGAGGTGGAGGCGCCCAAAACCGCCACCATTTTGGAAGCCGCGCGTCTCGTGGGCATTGAGATTCCCACGCTGTGTTATATGCGCAACATCAACGCCATCGGCGCCTGCCGCATCTGTGTGGTGGAGGTCAAGGGCGCCCGTTCGCTGATCGCCGCCTGCGTATACCCCGTGTCTGAGGGTATGGAGGTATTCACAAACACCGGCGCCGTGATCCGGGCCCGGAAGAACACGTTGGAACTCATCCTTTCGAACCATCGGATGGACTGTCTGACCTGCCTGCGCAACCAAAACTGTGAGCTGCAGAAGCTGGCCAGCGACTTCGGCATCCAAGAGGTGCGCTTTCACTCCGACAACATGCAGCCGCAGATCGAGAACTCCTCGCTGCATCTCGTACGCGACAACTCCAAGTGCATCCTCTGCCGCCGTTGCGTGGCCGTCTGCAAAAATGCCCAGTCCGTGGCCGTCATCGGCCCCAACGACCGGGGGTTCGAAACACATATCTCCTGCGCTTTCGATCGCAATCTGGACGAGACCGCCTGCGTCTCCTGCGGCCAATGCATCACAGTCTGCCCCACCGGCGCGCTCACCGAGAAAGACGACACCGAAAAAGTCTGGACGGCGCTCGCCGACCCGAAAAAACATGTCGTCGTGGGCGTGGCGCCCTCGATCCGCGTGACGCTGGGCGAGGCTTTCAAGATGCACATCGGCAGCAATGTCCAGGGCAAGATGGTGGCGGCACTCCGGCGCATCGGTTTCGACGGTGTGTTTGACGTCGATGTAACGGCGGATCTCACGATCATGGAGGAGGGCGCCGAATTTTTGAAGCGGTTCGAATCGGGTCACGACCTGCCGCTCATCACCTCATGCAGCCCCGGGTGGATCCGTTTCTGCGAGCAGTACTACCCGGAGTTTATCCCGAACCTCTCCACCTGTAAATCGCCGCAGCAGATGTTCGGCGCGATGATGAAGACCTACTACGCCAAAAAGATGAACCTCGACCCCGCCGACATCTTCACGGTGGGCATCATGCCCTGCACCGCGAAAAAGTTTGAGATCCGTCGGGAGGACCAACAGGCGGTGCCCGGCCTGTACGACATCGACGTGGCCCTCACAACGCGTGAGCTGGCCCGCATGATCTCCCGCACCGGTATGTACTTCCCGCACCTGCCCGACGAGGATTTTGACCCCGCCTTCGGCATTTCCACCGGCGCCGGCACCATCTTCGGCGCCAGCGGCGGCGTCATGGAGGCGGCGCTGCGGACGGTGGCGGAGCTCGTGACCGGTCAGCCGCTGAGGAGTCTGGACTTCATGGAAGTCAGGGGCATGGAGGGCATCAAAGAGGCCTCCTTTACGCTCGGTGGGAAGACCGTGCGCGCCGCCGTCGCCTCTGGACTGTCCAACTGCCGCCGGCTGCTGGATCGAATCAAGTCCGGCGAGGTCTCTTACGACATTGTCGAGATGATGGCCTGCCCCGGCGGCTGCATCAACGGCGGCGGCCAGCCGATTCAGCCGGCCGTAGTTCGCAACTTCGTCAGTCTGCGCGAGCGCCGCGCGGCCGCTCTTTATGAGCAGGACAAGCACATGCCGCTGCGCAAGAGCCACGAGAACCCACTGGTAAAGCGTCTCTACGACGAAGTGATGGACGGCAAACCGGGCAGCCACAACGCCCACAAATGGCTCCACACCACCTACCGCGCCCGTCCGAAATACCCGACGACGAAATAGTCGACAATTATTTTTTCTTCATGCAGCGAAAAACGGCCCGGAACCGACCAGCCTTGTGGCTGCTTCGGTTCCGGGTCGTTTGTTTGTGCCGAAACTATTCTTCTGTTTCCCTGCTTGGGAAGGTCTCGACGTACCGTTTGAAAAGCATGGCCGTCTCGGCGCGGGTGGACGTACCCTTCGGTGCGGCGGTGCTGTCTGTCCGACCCTGCACAATCCCCTCCTCGACGGCCCATTTCATGGCGTCCAGCGCCCAATCGGAAATTTGCTGTGCATCGCCGTACCTGGACAAGTCCGCCGCCGCGCTGACATTTTGCCCCTTGCTCTTGGCATAGCGGTACAAAATCGTCACGGCCTGCTCACGGGTGACGGCGTCGTCCGGACCGAAGGCGCCGTTTGCGTATCCGTCCACAACGTGATTTTGACTGGCCCAAAGAATGGCGTCGGAGTACCATGTCCCTCCCTTGACATCCGGGAAAGGCCTGTTTCCGCTCACCGCCGGTTTGTCCTCCAGCCGGTACAGCGTTGGCGCGTGTCATGGTGGCGCCGGGGGAGAATCTGTCGGCGGCCGTGCCGTTCATCAAGCCGCGCTCAGTGACAAACTGCACCGCGTCGTGGAACCAATCGGCGTCGGCCGCGTCCTTATATGGGTTGAGCCCGTCCTCCGAATCCTCCGCCAACGGCGGCGTGGTGGGGAGTACAATTTCGGACGACCGAGAAACAACGCCCGGATTGCCGTCGCCCGAGCTGCCCGTGTATACCCAGTGTGCGTAAATCGTGGCGTCGGCGGCAAATACGGTGTCGACCGTTATCTGTGTGCCGTCGCTCTTGGCTGTAAACCAACCGTCGAAACGGTAATCGCCCTCCCTTGAGGGTATCGGCAGAGAGGCCAATTTACCGTCTGTTCCGGTCTGCGCGGTCGATGCGACGACAGTGCCGCCGTTCGGGTCAAAGGTCACGGTATGGGCGGGCATATACTGTGGGACAAAGACAAATGTGTCAACTCCGAACAAACTATATCATACATGCGGTCTTTATTCAAGCTTTTTGCACATCACGGCACAAAAATCCGGAATCGGCGACAACCGCCTTCCGCCAGGTTTCGGCCAGACGGAGGAGGGTCCGGGCGGCGTTGGCGGGGCTGGTCATTTGTCTGCACATTCCGGATGCCGGCATCCGACGAGCCTGTGATCTCGCAGCTGGCCACCATGTCCCACAGTGCGACACCGAGCACACGCAGCAGGGCTTTCCTGCCTTCGACATCCTCCGCGGCCGGCGGCGCGTCCGCACCGGCCATCAGAGCCATGAGCGGCCAGAACCGATTGCGCAGATGTCCGTAATAAATCTGCTGCAGGTCATCGCCCCGGAGTATAAGGCCGTCCTATTCGGCAAGGCGGGCGAGAGATGATTTTTCGCGTGGAAACCGTTGCTTTTTTAGGGTTTTTGTGCTATATTACTATCGTCAAGATCATGAAAGGCGGGGACGACGAATATGGAAAAGGTATATGACATCAGCGAAATCCGCAGGGCGTTACGCCCGGTGTTTGCGGAATACCCAGTCTATTCCGCGACCCTTTTCGGCTCCTACGCCAAAGGCAAAGCAACCGAACAGAGCGATGTGGATATTGTAATCGACAGCCGCGGGCAGCTTTTGAATATGGATTTTTACGGTGTACTGGACAAAATCACCGAACGGCTCGGCAAATCGGTGGACTTGTTTGAGATATCAGAAATTCACAATCCATCGCCCATCTATGCGGACATCCAAAAGGAAGGGGTATTGCTTTATGACCGCCAAGGATAGAATTCTTCTTGACATTTACACTGCCAGGTTTCGGCCAGACGGGGGAGGGTCCAGGCGGCGTTGGCGGGGCTGGTGGAGGGGAGGATGAGGCAGTCGCGGCCCGTGTGGGGGCGGCAGTGCAGGCGGTAGAGCCGCCCCGCGGTTTGGCCGTTGGCGCAGATACGCAGCGCGGGCCGCGCCGCCAGAAGAGGCCCCAAGTCGTTTGCCTGCACGTTCCGGATGCTGGCATCCGACGAGCCTGTGATCTCGCAGCTGGCCACTACGTCCCACAGTGCGACACCGAGTACACGCAGCAGGGCTTTCTTGCCCTCGATATCCTCCGCGGCCGGCGGCGTGTCCGCACCGGCCAGCAGGGCCATGAGCGGCCAAAACCGATTGCGCGGATGTCCGTAATAAAAGCCCGCCGCCCGGGAGGCCCGGGACGGCAGGCTGCCCAAGATCAGCACATGGGGCGCCCCCTCTAAAAAGGGCGCAAACGGATGGCATATTTGTTCCACAGTGTCCGCCTCTGTCACGAACATCTCCCCCGCTGCTTTTACAAAACAAGCCCGGACGTTTTATCCAAACCATTCCATCTGGTGCAGAACACACACGACTGGTAAACAGGCGAGATGTCCGCGAGCAACGCTCCGGCAAACGTGAGCTTTTCTTCATGATTTAACAACCCAAACGACAGGCAGTCTTTCGGTCTCTCGATGCGCTGTTTTGTGACCTGTTTGTAGGCTGACTCGAACAATGAGAAACTGTAGTCCGTCAGCAAATATTTGGTTTCCAGTGCGTCAAATGTTTGATTCTGCCCTTTGCGGCGGACTGTCCGGGTGTCTTTAGTATATCGTGCGGCACGCAGGTTTGCAAGAGGGAGTTGTGTCGGGCACTTTGATTGTATCCTTCGCGGAAATCGGAGTTGTTTTACACGGCGCAGGCGATCGCGCGGGAGACGGGGTCCGGGATAAAGTTTGAAAATCTGCCCAGAGTGATTGTTGCCACGCACGGCAACAATGCAAGGAGAATATAGGATGGGCGATTTGCAGGCTGCACATACGGCGTTTCGCAGAAAAATTTCCGGAATTTGAAATTGTGGCGGAGCTGGCGCCACAATTGTCGTGATCGCATTTCGTTGAAATCGTACCGCGCAAAACCGGTGAGGAGCGGATGTACTATGCCAAAGAAGCTATTTCACGCAACTGGGAAATAAAGGAATTACGTCGTGAGATAAGGGCTTCAAGCCCGGCTTCTCTTGTGTTAGTCGGCATTGTCCCCGTCTTCCTTACCTGCGCAGAAGAATGCGGCAAATTCGTCGAGTGATTTGCGCAGTACTTCCTTCGGCAGCAGCAGTCGCTTGTATTCCGCAATCATCGTGGGGCTTAGGCTTCTGCTTAACGCATACTCCACGACGCTGCGGTTCGCGCCACGGCAGAGCAGTATGCCGATGCTGGGATTTTCGTTGCTGCGCTTCACGTCCCGGTCCAAGGCTTCCAAATAGAACACGAGTTGCCCCATGTCAGAGGGCTTGAAGTCCTTAGCCTTTAGCTCAACCGCCACGAGGCATTGCAAAGCCCTGTGAAAAAAGAGCAAGTCCAAATTGTATATATTGCCGCCGACATTCAGGGGGTACTCCTGGTCGATAAAGATGAAATCCTTGCCAAGCTCTAAGATAAATTCCTTCATATGGTCGATGATTCCGGTCTTGAGTTTTTTCTCGGAGTGCTTCACGGGAAGCCCAAGAAAATCGACAAAAACGGTGTCCTTGAACAAGGCCGGAGACTGCGGGTATAGCTCCATCAACCCTTTCGAGAGGTTGTGGCCGTCGCCCGACAACACCGCGAACACGTCGGTTTTCAAGCAACGCTGCAATTCCTTGATTGTGAGGCGCTCCCTATAGGCGTACAGCACATAAAAGACCCGTTCCTCAATGGTTTTGCAGCGGTTGATAATCTCGATGTGATTTGTAAATGATGTCAAATTTAGGAAATAAGGCAGTTGTGCAGTTGCAGATTGGACAGTTCCTTTGTCTTTTAATTGTCCAGTTTCCAACTGGACAATTTCGTTGTTGAAATTGTTTAGATTGAATTTTTCGACATAATCAGCAAAGTCTGATGAGGTGTAGCTGTCGTACAGAGCAACCATATTATAGATGTTTGCGCGACTGTAGCCGCGCAAAGAGGGGTCACGCGTCCTCAGATACTCGGCAAACTCCGTGACCGTTTTAGAACCCCACACCTCTGCTGTCAGCCGCCGCGACACATACGCGCCGATTTCCCAGGCATTCATTATCTGCTCGTTGTTCACGGCTTGTGAGGCGCGCTCACGCCGGGCGGCAATCAGCGAAAACAACTGCTGAAATTCCTTATCGCGCTGCTCCGGGCTGTTATATTCCGTTATGTCAGTCGTCATTGTTCTCGCCATCCTGTTCGTCGTCAATTTTTTCGCTCTCAGCCATTCGAATGAAATTTTGCCGAGACGTTTCAATGTCAATAGCCATGAAAAAGCCTCCTTTGTTTTTGTTAATATTTCTTGCGCTCCTTACTTGGCTCATCCTTCACCGTTCCCCCTTATCAGCACTCGCGTATTTGGCGATAATCCCATCCATATCCGCCACATTGTATAAACCGTTCTCATGATTCTATATGGGGCGTTTCTTCTCTCCACACCTGCTCTTGCTTATTCTACTCTCCCCAGCATAGCTGGGGATTAGACTGTAATTATTTTCATATTTCTGTATGCGAGTCCGCCGCGGTGGACTGTCCGGATGTCTTTAGTATATCGTGCGGCACGCAGGTTTGCAAGAGGGAGTTGTGTCGGGCACTTTGATTGTATCCTTCGCGGAAATATGATATAATAGATAACAATACGGCGCGGGGAGTGAAACGCGATGGGCGATAATTATGAGCTTCGGTTGTACGACGCGCCGCTGTTCTCGTTTGAATTGTCAAGCGCGGCGGTCGGCTATTCGGTGAAAATAACGACTGTCGGTGAACCGCGCAACCTGTTGCCTCTCGATATGGAGCTCACGGGCGAAGGCGTTCTGAAATGGCTGAACCGGCGCACAATCCCAAAGAACCGCGCCTATGTCCACAACATTCTAAACACGATGGGCCTGTCTCTGCGCGACGTGAAAGGGATTATCGACGTTTGCAAAGGGCTTTCTCTGAACGACAGCTACTGGGTCGTGCCCGCCGGATTTGACAGAAAATACGCTGAATACAATCTTTATGAAAACCGTTTTTCGGAAGTGCTCGCCCTGACCGCGCTCACCGGCGAAAGCCTCGGTGAAGAAAAAGCGCGGATGATTCGTACCTCGCCGGAATTCACGACCGCCGGTATGCTGCCGAAAGCGTGGCGGTACCGGAACGGCAGGATTATTCTGTTCAAGGGCGGCGTCTGGCGGCAGTACGCCTCGGCTCTCGACCCTCTGGAGCCGTACAGCGAATATTACGCCGCGCAAATCGCGGACGCGATGGGGCTGTCCCCCGTGAAATACGGGCTGTCCCGCTGGAAAGGCGTACTTGGCTGCACCTGCGAGCTGTTTACCGACATCAACACGGCGTATATCCCGATGGCTTCCGTCGTCAGACGTCAACATCACGACAAGGATACAGACTCTTCGCGATACTATTCGATTTGCGGCGAATGGTTTAGGGCGTTTGACCGTGAAAACGGCACATGTCTGTTTGACTATTTTGCGTCAACGCTTGTTTTTGACAGCCTGATTTTAAACGAAGACAGGCATCTCGGCAACTTCGGCGTCCTGCGCGACAATCACAGCGGCGAAATCGTCGGGAACGCCCCGATTTTCGACAACGGCGTAAGCCTGTTCAATTACTCATCGATTCAGGAACTGCGTAAACTCGATACGCACAGACAAGCCTACGCGAACTACTTTGGGCAGCCGTTCGATTCACAGGCAAGGGAGTTCGGAGGAGATTTGCAAAGAGAGCAGCTTTCCCGCCTTTCGGACTTCAAATTCAAGAGACATAGCCGCTACAACTGGGACGCCGAGCGCATGGAGATCATACAGACATACATCCGGCAGCGAGCGGGACAGTTAACAGAAATCCTTGACGGCGGAATTGGCTGCGCAAGTCAGGAATCCTAAAGCTGCCAGCGTAAACATTTTTCGCGACAAAGTGCCCAGTGGGGGCGACGACGAGATTAACGGCCGGCAAATACGGCAAGGCGTGGGTCGCGGGCAACTCGACCTGGCTGTGTACCGTACGCCAAGCCCGAAAAGCTCCCCCGCACGGGGTACTGAGCCGGATAATGGCAGCGGAGGGAGGGCAAACGCTCTCCCTCCGCCCCCGCTATGCGCCGCCAGATTATGGGTTCGGCAGCGCGGTCACTTCCGAAACGGTCAGAATAATCATTTGGCAAGCTCCCGTAGCGCGCCGAGGTTCTCGTCGATCACACTGTCGGCGGCGGCGTCAACCAACTTGCGCCGCATCGTCTGTATCTCGTCGTACTCCGAAAAGCTCGACACCACATAACGCGGCTTGTTGTTTTTCATAATAACGGCCATGCCGCCCTCGTCTACGAGGCGCACAACTCTGGAAAAATTCTGATTCGCCTCGGTCATTGGCACGAGTACGCGAGTATCCACATTCATTAAAATCATCTCCTTCAATCACAGCATAGCAGGAATATAGGATAAAGTCAACCTATATTTCTGTTGTGCTTATCATTCCCTCTCGGCCCGTCACACTATACAACAAACGCCTCGCGAACCCGCCGAAAGATTGACGTACGGCACGCGAGAAAGGACTTGAACAAGCCGCTCACGTATATTCAGCAACCATTGTCAATGCTCCTCCTGCTTCTGTGTGCCAATGACTTCAAATTTCCCTCTGCATGTCGGACACACGTGTGTTTCTTCGTTGCGTACGAAATCCCTATCTGTTTATGCTTGAAAAATGCGGGAAAACGACATATAATAAAGATGTCGGAGAGGGTGAGAGGGCGATGGAAGAGAAGAGGCGGGAGATCCCGCCGCCGCAGCCGTTGAATGACTTCATGTTTTCGCTAAGTTTCCAAGACATGCGCGCCGCGCCGGCGGCGTTGAGTTTGATCAACGCGATCTTGGGGAACGCGGGCCGTCCACTGATCGAAGAGATCGAAAATCTTTCGTGTCAGGATGTACTTTTGGGGTTGCGTCAGGAGACGCGGGGTTGCCGTCTCGATGTGGTGGCCCGGTCGAAAGGGCATTTTCTGAATGTGGAGGTTCAGGTTGAGCCCATG
>JAISCT010000067.1 GCA_031265355.1 Oscillospiraceae bacterium
TCGTAACCAGAGACGGACGTGGCGTCCGGGAACGCGCTCAGGTCACCCTGCGCGCTCACGTCGTACTGCTTGTACTGCGCGTACCGGTAGAGGATCGTGGCCACCTGCTCACGCGTCACCTGGCGCAGCGGCGCAAACAGGCCGCCGCCCACGCCGTTCACAACGTCGTGCTCCGCCGCCCAGGCCACCGCCTGCGCGTAGTAGGCACCCGCCTCCACATCGTCAAACGGCGCCGCTGCCGTGGGGGCGGGGGATCCCTCGATCCGCCACAGCACCGTGACGATCATGCCGCGCTCGGTCCGGATGTCCGGCGAGAATTTGTTCGCGGAGGTACCGTTCATCCAGCCGGCCTTGTAGGCGTATTCGATATCCTCATAGCCCCAATGCCCGGCGACGTCGGCAAACGGCGTCTCGTTGGGCGTCGTGTCGGTGCCGTCATCCGCCGTCCACTTGGCATACAGCGTGATGCTCGCCGTGACAAGCGTGCTGAAGTTGTAGGCGGTCGTCCCCGCCGCGTCCGTGTACCAGCCGTCGAAGGTGTAGCCCTCGCGCGTCGGGTCCGCGGGCTTTGTCGCGGCGCGGCCGCTCGTCACCGTCTGCGCAGTCACGGCGCTGCCGCCCTGGCTGTTGAAGGTCACCCGATAGGTGGTAACCGGGGAACCACCGCTAGAGCTGCTGGAAACGGTCCAATTCGCCGTGAGCGTCACGTCCTCATAGAGGATCTGCGCGGCGTCAAACGGCGTGGCGGAATTCGTCGTATACCAGTGGTTAAAGGTGGCATTCGTACGCGTTGGCGTCGGCAGCGGCGTCGCGAGCGTTCCGCCGTAGGGCACCTCCTGAGATGCCACAGCGCTGCCGCCATTTGCGTTAAATGTGACGGTGACAGTGGTCTGCTTGGTAAACAGCCAGCCGGTCAACGCGGCGAAGTCGTCGCCCTCCATGCAGAGGATCTCGACATCGTGCGGCTTGACATCCACATCCTCAGATGTGAGTTCCGTCGACTGGTACTCTTTGAACCAGAACATCGGCGCAGCCTCTTCCAGGGTCTTACCTGCCGCAGCTAGGATAGCGTCCCGCAATGCACGGGACTGTGTCGTCTTACCGCCGTTTTCTGTGGTGTCGCTGCTGTTGAGCGGATCGCCGACACTGTGGATGATGGCGAACGGTTTTCCCGCCAGCAACGCCGCGAAGTCCGCATCCACATCCTCCGCAGTCACGGATGTGCTGTCCGGATCGTCCACAAATTCTTGCGCGATGCTGCCCGAGAGCGAAACGGCCGCGGCAAAGAAATCCGAATACGCCGCATAGGTCCGCTGGACATTCTTACCGCCCATCGATTTGCCGATCAGGTACACGCGCTTGGGGTCGACGAGTCCCCGGTCGATCATCCGCTGGATCAGTGCGATGGACTGCTCCGTCGTCACCCACTGGTTTTCAATGGCGTCGCCCGCGTCCGGCACCGATTCGTTTTGCGTCGTGTATACAGGCGCCAGCACATAGGCCGGGTTCGCGTCCTCTTCCGCGAAAGCCACGGCCATCCGGTTCGCGTACAGGACACCCTGGTCGCCGGAACCGTGCATCACCAGAACCAACGGTTTGGGCTCAATGCCCGTCACATTGCTTCCATCGTACGCAACGGTACCCTCCGGGGAATAGAGGTAGTAATCGAATTCCCCTTCGTTCTTCGCGGAGACCTGTACGAAGTCGTCGGCCACTGCGGCTGTGGTGTCGCCGGCCTTCTCCCTATCGATCGTAAAGTCAATTTCGCCGTTTGCGCTCTTCACTGTGAAGTCCTTCACGTAGTAATACTTCTTAAATCCGCCAAATGTCTCATCCACGCCACTGGCCGGATCACCCGGCGTCAGATAGCCCTTGATGGGCGCCAGCGTGAGCGTCAGCTTCTTGCCGTCCACCGCGACGCCCGTGATGGTCGCCTCGAACGGGACCGTGGTGTCCGTCCGGTACTCACCGCTGGATAGCTGCCGACTGCTGTAGTTGTAAGTGTTGCCGGTGATCTTGGAACCCACGAAATCCGCCGGGGCGTCGATGCCGTCCAAGGCGTCCTCGTCGTTCACATAGATCTCAAGGGTGTCTATCGTGTGCCCACGCGGCGGCGTATGGGTGTTCACGCGGATGTAGTCGATGTTGCTGTTGATGCCGCCCCGCTTCTGGGCAAACATCCACGCGAAGTGCCGGGGGTCCTCCATGCTCATGATCTCATTGTCGTGCGGCTTCTCGATGCCGTGCGCGAGCATCTCTTCCGGCGTGTACTTCGTCAGCTTCGCCTTGTAACTGCCGGCTGCCACCAGCGCGTCATAGTAGTTTTGGCTTTCTACAACCAGAGGATCCTTTTCGCCGACGATGAACCAGGCCGGCAGATCCTTCAGCACAGCTGCCACGTCCGCGTAAGTGTAAGTACCGGCCTGGTTTGCTGCGGCTGTACCGCACAACGGCATCATGGCCGCGAAGAAATCCGGATGCAGATGGGCGATCTTGATCGTGTTACCGCCGCCCATCGATTTGCCCTCGATGTACACGCGGTCTGGATCGACCAGCCCGTCGCCAATCATCTCCTCAATCAGCGCGATGGTTTTTACGATGACCTCGTCCTGAATCTCACCGGTGCTCACGGCGCTGTTGTTTGGCATCTGCGGGTAGACAGGCGACAGGACATAGGCGGCCTGCACATCCTGCTCCGCCCACGCGAGCGCCACCCGGTTGGCCAGCGTCGACATGTGGTCGCCGGAGCCATGGTTCGAAAGTACCAACGGCAGCGGGGCGACCGCGTCGGGGTCCGACGGCGTGTAGAGGAAGTAATTGAAATCGGTCACATCCGCACCGCTCTTCACCGTTTTGACATAGACAAACTCGTCCGCCGTCGGCGTGACAACCGTCACGGCGCTGTTGTCAAAGCTGCCGTAGGATGTCGGCGTCTGCTGGTTGGTGAAGGAGAGCGCCGGCAGGGCGGCACAGGTGAGGGTGTAGTCTTGCACGTAGTACAGCTTGTAATTCACGTCGGTTTCTTCATTGGCGGTATCTTGGTCGGTCGTCACATGTGGAGCCACCGAGATCGTGACAGTGTCTTCTTCCACCGCGACGTCTGTCACCTCGAAGGCAAAGGGAACGATATTGCTCTGCCGGTAGGCCATCGGGTCCGCGAAATCCGCGCCCACAAACTTGCCGTCCCAAGCACTGGTGTGCCCTTCCAGTACAAAGTCCTCCACGGTGAGCTCGTCCTCCAAAATTTCGGGATCGTCCACCGTGATCACAATGGTCTCTATCTTCTGGCCGTCGCCGTGCACCGCAGCGTTCACCACAATGCTCGTCAGGTCGTCGGGCGTCTCGGGCTGCAGGCGCCAGCGCGCCGTGAACGCGGCAGGACCGGTGATCGCAACCACATCACTCGCATCGTGCAACCGGCCGTCGTCGCCGGACCACGCCACAAAGTCATAGCCGTCCCTAGTCGGCGCCGGCAATTCCTCTGTTTCGCCTTCCGTTTTATACACCAGTTCCATCCCATGCTCCAGTTCCCTAGCCGGGATGTCCAGGAGGTATTTCACAGGATAATTCTGCAGCCATTTCGCATAGAGGACCGTGTCGGCCGTGTCGACCGTGTCGACAAAATCCCAAGGTGTCGTACCCGCCGCGTCTGTGTACCAGCCATCGAAGGTATACCCGTGTCTTGTGGGCGCCGCCGGCTCAGTCACAGTCGCGGCCGCCGTCACCTCCGCGGCCTGGACAAATGAACCGCCCTGACTGTTGAAGGTTACACCGAACTTCCCCCCCTCGACAACCGTCCACGTCGCCACCAATGTGACGTCCCCCGTGACGGGGTCCGCGTCCACATCGAACACACCGCCGTTCACCGTTCCAAGATTCCACGATGCAAAGAGAGAGCCTGCCTTGGTGGGTGGCGTGACAGCGCCGACACGGCCACCCACGCGGACGGTCTGGGCAGCAACAGCGCCCGTGCCGCCGTTTATGTCAAACGTGACGGTGGCCGTCTCGCTCGTCTTGCCAAACAGCCAGTCGATAGGCTTCACGGTTCCGGATGTCGGAGTCGTCACGCCACCGACCAGCTCGGTCGTGACATCTGGATCTTCATAATTCCCCAAAACCTCCGGCAGGTTCTGCAGCGGGCGCAGCCAGATCCAGTGGTCGTTGTAATCGTTGTCGCCGTCGTTTTCCACACCGTCGACCTGGTCAGGGTGCGTGTAGAGCACTTCCCGCACATCCAGCTGTTTCAGTGCTTCGATCGTATTCCACGTTGAGGGCTGACGCACCGTGGGATCGTCCTCAGCCTGATAGAACCACAGGGGGATACCTTTGATGGACGCCAGCTCGGCGTCGCTTATCAGCCTGTCGACACCCTCACGGAAATAGGACAAAGACGGGCAGTCCACGATGGCGCCCGCGAAGGGCACTGCCCCAGCAGTGTTCTCGGAGTAGATAAGTTGGGACAGCGTCTGCGCGCCGCCGTTGGAACAGCCTGACACATAGATCCTGGCTTCGTCGATGAAAAGGTCCTCATCGGCGATCAAGTCTTTCAGTAGCGCGTCGATACGCGCGTCGTCGGTCTTGGTCGAGCCCCAATCCCAGCCGCCGGCCGTCATCGTGCCCTTGATGTCGCCCTGCGGCGCGAGTACGTAGGCGTCGAGATTCGGATCCGCCCGCGCGGCCTCCACCCAGCCGACGCCGCCCATGTTGGCCAAAATCTGCGCGCCGCTGTAGACCTCTTCGCCCTCGGCATTCTTATAGGTGCCCTCGCCGCCGCCGTGCAACCAGAGCACCATAGGCTTGGAGGCATCTCCTGCGGCACTGTCCGGGCTGTAGAGTTTGTAGTGCAGGCCCTCGTGCTCGCCGTCCTCGAACTCGTCCACGACACGGTTTCTGACGCCGCTTGGCCCGGCCGGGTTTGCGTATACGCCGTCCGCGACCAGCCCCGTGCCCTCAACGGCCGCTTCCACCGTGATCACATATTCGAGATCAAGCGATTTGTTACGCCCCTCATATGTCAGCGTCGTCGCCTGCTCTCCGTCTTCAACCAGGGTCAACTCGAAGCCGTGTTTCAGCTCCAGGATGAGGTACCGCCCCGTCAGGGCCGGCGTCCCCGCATCCTCCGTCGCGCTGAGATATGCACTCGTGACGGTGCGCTCGCCTTCGTACTTGACGGCGCCTTCAAACGTGGTGCGCGCCGTGACGGAGAAACTCTCTGTGGGCAAACTTGTCAACGTGACAGTCTTTTCCTCGCCCAAATCAATGGCTACGGCAATGGCTTCCTGCCCGTACTCGAACACCTGGGTGATAACGACAGCGTCCAGCGACGCGCCATCCGGTGGCGCCGCGAAGGAAATCATCCCCAGCGTCAGGACAGACAACACCAATGCGAGACAAAGTCCCAGTGAAAGCGCGCGTTTTCCAGCTTTTTTCATACCCAAAAATCCTCCTTATTTGGTTGCAGTTTGTCTTATGGACATCTCGTGAGGTCTCCTCCGCCGGCCCTGCCCCCAGATAAAACCGGAGCCGGCCGGCCCGTTTGGCAGTATTCTGTGGTGCTCTAATTCATAGGATTTTGCTTCTATATCATCTCATCGCATCACCTCCTTGTGGGCGATCTTCAAATCGATTTTTTCCGCAGCGGTGCGGCCATTTTTCTGGCCGTTCTTTTTCCGCTGTGCGCGGGCTTCGCCGTCATTCTAACCTCAAGCCCGACCGCATCAAGATCCGTTTTTGGTATCTCTGTTAATGTATACCTTGCTAAATATCATAATTTCTGACTCTTAACCCATATTCTATTACACACTAGCGGCAATGTCAATAGGATCATCATTTTCCATCTTCTCGCTTTGTTCACTTTGATAACACAAAAGCAATTTGGAAGATAAATCGGTGTGTTTTCTCCCGTTCTGACAAGGTATACCTTATCAGGGCAAGCATTTTTCATGGCCATTCTGCGCATTTTTATCACTTCTTTTTTCATATCGGCGCATTTTTCGGTGTGTTCGTGCCATTAGGGGCACGCCGTAGAATGGATATATAGGAAGCCCAAAAGTACAAATTCGTGTGAAAAGGGAGGAGATAACGCAAGCGGAAGCAGAAAAAGACCCCGTTCGAGAGGCGACCGGTCCCGAAAAACCGGTGGGACGGTGGATGAAAGAAAGGAGGTCATGGCAAAACGCGAAGGAGCACCACAGTACGGTGATGAAGTGCAACACACAGTGTCTGTAAAAACAAATCAGGAAGGAACATACAACATGAAAAAAACACAACTTTCCGGCAGACTCCTGCCCTTGGCGCTCGTGGCCGCCATGCTTGTCTCCCTATTCGTTGGGCTGACGCCGGCCGTGGCCGCTTCGGACATCGCTCCCTTGGCGGTGTCGGTGAAACCTTTTACCCCGGCGTATGATTTTCAGGACGATACCAAAGACATGGGCACCCGCTTGAATAACCTGATCGGCCAACTGAC
This sequence comes from Oscillospiraceae bacterium, assembly GCA_031265355.1. Taxonomy (NCBI): domain Bacteria; kingdom Bacillati; phylum Bacillota; class Clostridia; order Eubacteriales; family Oscillospiraceae; species Oscillospiraceae bacterium. The sequence continues at coordinate 6,467 of JAISCT010000067.1, forward strand.
CTTGGAGGAGAAGATCGCCGGCGGTGGCACCATCAACCGTCTCGGCGTCAACGGCGGCCGGGCCGGCGGCGGCGAGGGCCTGCACGGCGTCGCCGGTTCGCAGGCCACGGTGTTCCCCAGCTCGCTGGGCCTCTCACAGACCTGGGATGATGCATTGTTGGAGAAAATTGGAGACATCATCGCCAAGGAGTCGGAGGCCGGCGCTGCCGGCGGCATTTCCCGCCTGACGCCGGTACTCGACCTGCTACGCGACCCGCGTTACGGGCGCGCCTACGAGACCTACGGCGAGGACGCCTTCCTCACCGGCAGTCTGGGCACCGCGATCGGCAAGGGTATGACGAGCAGGACGGAAGCCGACAACGGCCAGGAGTACTTACAGTTCCTCCCGAACGTCAAACACCCGCTGGCCTACAACAACGAGATCAACCGGCTGTGGACGAACAGCTCTTTCACACCGAGAAATACCTATGAATATTACATCAA